>DAONII010000093.1:0-6067 GCA_035405085.1 bacterium
AAGCTGATCTATCCTTCGACGTTCCGCCTCTATATATCCGGAGTACTTTATCTCAGTCTCGATGCACGGCAGTTCGGCGCAACCGATTTTTCCGGCCAGTTCGGGCATGAAGGCGTTCATCACCTCGCCGATCGAGAGCTCCGGCCTTGATACCAGATCCGCGAGTGTAGCGGGTTTTTTGAGCGCTGCGCTTCCGAGCGCGCGAATAACCTCGTTGGTCTCGCCCGTGGGGTATGCGACCGTTTCTCTCAGGATTGCAATTGCGCTTCTCACAGAATCCGCCCGTTTGCTGAAGCGGCCGTAGCGGCCGTCGCCGACGAGCCCCGCCATCCTGCCTATCTCCGTGAGCCTCATCTCCGCGTTGTCCTCGCGCAGGACGAGGCGGTGTTCGGCGCGCGAAGTGAACATCCTGTAGGGTTCGGAAGTTCCCTTCGTGACCAGGTCATCGATGAGCACGCCTATGTATGCCTGGTCGCGCCTCAGGATCACCTCATCCTCGCCGCGAAGGGACCTGACCGCGTTGATTCCGGCCATCAAACCCTGTGCCGCGGCCTCCTCGTAGCCCGAGGTGCCGTTTACCTGGCCTGCCAGATACAGCCCGCGCACCCCCTTCGCCTCGAGCGTCGGGAAGAGCTGGGTGGGGAAGACGAAGTCGTATTCGACCGCATATCCCGACTGGACGATGCGCGCGTTCTCCAGTCCGGGTATGGTCTCAAGCATCCCTTGCTGTACGTCCATGGGAAGGGATGTCGCCAGGCCGTTGACATATATCCAGTCCGATTCGATCCCCTCCGGCTCCAGGAACAGGTGGTGTCCACCCCTCTCAGGGAAGCGGACGACCTTGTCCTCTATGGACGGGCAGTAGCGCGGTCCAACGCCCGCGATGCGGCCGCTGTAGAGGGGGGAGCGCGTGAGGTTCTCCCTTATGAGATCGTGGGTCGCCATTGTCGTCTCGGTCAGATGACAGGGGAGCTGCGGAAGGTCATTCGATATCCCGCATTCGGAGAAGCGCGGCCGGGGTAAGTCGCCGTCCTGCCGAACGCATCTGGAGAAATCGACGGTGTCGCGGGCGAGGCGTGGGCACGTACCGGTCTTCAGGCGCCCCAGTTTCAGGCCCAAACCCTCGAGGGAGGCGGAGAGGCTGCGGCTTGAATGATCTCCGATCCGTCCGCCTTCAATGGACTCCATCCCGAAGTGCAGCAACCCGCGCAGGAACGTGCCGGCGGATACGATGACGCGACCGGACTCGAGGCAAAGCAAGCCGGATTTCCGTCGCCGGGAATCGCGGCTAAGGGCTATCTTCACGCCGCGCACTGTGCCGTTCTGAGCCAGGATACCCTGTACCTCCCCCTCCTCTATGTCGAGGAGACCTTGCGCTTCCAGAGCTCCACGCATGTGCCGGTGGTAGAGGGCGCGGTCGGACTGGCAGCGAGTGGCCCTGACCGCCGGCCCCTTGCTCGCGTTGAGCGTGCGGAACTGTATGCCTGTCGCGTCGGCGGCTCGCCCCATCTCGCCGCCGAGCGCGTCTATCTCGCGGACGATGTGTCCCTTAGCCAAACCCCCGATCGCCGGGTTGCAGCTCATGGCCGCTATCGTCTCGCGGCTGCCGGTTACGATGCAGGTCCGAGCTCCCATGCGCGCGGCTGCGAGCGCCGCCTCGCAGCCCGCGTGTCCGCCACCGACTATTATGACGTCGTAATCCATGCGCTACTTTCCGATGCAGAAGCGGGAGAATATATCGTTTAGGATCTCATCCGTGGTAACTTCGCCGGTTATTCCCCCGAGCGAATTTTGTGCTCCGGCGAGGTGATGCGCACAGAACTCTGTCGGTTCCCCCTTCTCGAGCGAAGAGAGGGCCCGAGAAAGCGCCGCGTTCGTTTCGTCGAGCAGCGCCTTGTGGCGAGAGCTTGTTACGGTGACGTCCTCCTGCGTTACGGGATCGGAACAGCAGCGCCTGAACATCTCCTTGCGGAGCGCTTCGATTCCGTCGCCTCTCTTCGCAGAGGTCGAGAGGAATGTTGCGAAGCGCCTTGTCTCCAAAGGGTCTTTGGGGCCGAATGCGCGGGGGAGGTCGGATTTGTTTATGACCACGATCGTCTTCTCCGGGTCGAGCTTGGACAGGATCTCTTCCCCTTGAGGCTCGAAAGGTCTGGAGCCGTCGACGATCGCAAGCACGAGGTCCGCCGAGGCGATCGATTCGCGCGTGCGCTTTATGCCGAGCGCCTCCACTTCGCAGGCTTCGGCCCGCAGTCCGGCGGTGTCGCGAAGGAGGAAGAGGATCCCCCCTATGGATATCGCCTCCTCCACGACGTCGCGGGTCGTTCCGGGCGAGCTGTGAACTATGGCGCGATCGGTTCCAGAAAGGCGGTTCATGATGCTCGACTTGCCTGCGTTCGGCATGCCCGCTATTGCGACGCGGACGCCCTTGCGAGCCAGCCGTCCCTCCCGGAAGGTTAAGCGCAGCGCGTCGGTCCTATCCTTCACCCGAAAGATTTTATCTGAGACCGCAGAGGTTCCGGGCAGGTCGATGTGCTCCTCGGGGAAATCTATGGCGGCCTCGACTTCGGCGCGGACTGCGGCGATCTCCTTGCCCAGCGCGTAGATCTCCCTCGACAGCCTTCCGGAGAGCTGTTCGGCGGCAAGGCGCGCGGCGCGTTCGCCGGTGGCGGCGATCAGGTCCGCAACCCCCTCCGCCTGTGCGAGGTCCATCCTGCCGGAAAGGAAGGCGCGCCTCGTGAACTCCCCTGGCTCCGCATGCCTCGCGCCGCAGGAGACTATAGACCCGGTTATCCTTTCGAGCAGAAACTGGGAGCCGTGGCACGAGAGCTCGACGACGTCATCGCCTGTGTAGGTGTTCGGTCCAGGCATGAATACGGCCAGGACGCGGTCGGAGAGGATTGATCCATCCGTCCTGCCAGAAGGGGAGTCGGATGAAAGTATAATGATATCACCAAAATAGAGCGTTCTCGGCCTGAAGTTGGAGACCGGTTTCCTTCCGCGCCAGAGCCTTGAGAGTATGCCCTTGGCCTCCGGGCCGCTTATTCGCACGACCCCGAGCCCCCCTGAGCCCGGAGGGGTGGCCACCGCGCATATGGTGTCCTTTTGGGAAAAGCGCCGCATCCGCGGCTACATAGACGTTTGGACCCCCCCCTGTCAACGTCCGCAAATCGGCCTCCTTCGCGGCTTGACGGGCTGAGGCAAACATGTATACTGCGCTGCCATTTTCCGAAAACCACAATTTATCCTTATAAAAGGGAGGTTTATATGACGGTTCGCGTGGGAATCAACGGTTTCGGCCGCATCGGCCGCCTGGCCTTGAGGGTCATGGCCGAGGACAAGAATTTCGAGTGCGTGGGTATAAACGACATAGTCTCCGCTCCGACGATGGCCCACCTCTTCAAATACGACTCCGTGCACGGAGCGTTCGGCGGCGAGGTTTCATCCACCGAGAATTCGATCACGGTGAACGGCAAGGCCATATCCGTGTGGGCGGAGAAGGATCCCTCGGCCCTTCCCTGGAAGGACAAGAACTGCGACGTGGTCCTTGAGTGCACCGGCAAGTTCGCGGACAAGGAGGGTGCCTCGAAGCACCTGTCCGGCGGCGCGAAGCGCGTGATCATCTCCGCCCCCTGCAAGGACAAGACTGGCGTTCCGACGTTCGTCTTCGGAGTGAACCACGAGAACTTCAAGCCGGCCGACACGATCGTATCCGCGGCCAGCTGCACGACGAACTGTCTGGCGCCGATCGCGAAGGTCATCAACGACGCCTTCGGCATGGAGCGCGGCTTCATGACGACGATCCATTCCTATACGAACGACCAGCGCGTTGTCGACGGCCCGCACAAGGATCTGCGCCGGGCCCGCGCGGCTGCGGTATCCCAGATACCGACCACGACCGGCGCCGCGAAGGCGGTGGGCCTGGTCATTCCCGAGCTTGCGGGAAAGCTCGACGGTCTGGCGATTCGCGTACCGACCGCTAACGTCTCGCTGGTCGACCTGGTAGCGATAGTCGCGAAGCCGGTGACCGCCGAAGAGGTGAACGCGGAGCTTAAGAAGGCCTCCGAGGGTTCGCTGAAGGGCGTGCTGCGCTATTGCGAGGAGCCTCTTGTCTCCGTCGATTTCATGGGAGAACCCCATCCGTCCGTCGCCGACGCGCCGCTTACGAGGGCGAACGGGAACATGGTGAAGACCTTCTCCTGGTACGACAACGAGATGGGCTTCACGCGGCAGATGATGAAGCTCGCAGCCTATATCGGGAGCAAATGATATGACGATCAAGTATATCGACGAACTCTCCATCGCGGAGAAGCGGCTTTTCATAAGGGTGGATTTCAACGTCGCCTTCGGCGAGGACGGCAGGATAAGCGACGATACGCGTATCCGCGCGGCTCTTCCGACCATCCGCTACGCGCTGGGTCAGAATGCCAAGGTGATTCTCGCTTCACACCTCGGGCGGCCGAAGGGCAAGCCGAACCCGAAGTATTCGATGAAGCCCGTGGGCGAAAGGCTCGCGGAACTTCTGGACGACGTGGACGTGCTCTGCCCCGAAGATTGCATCGGCGACGCGGTAAAAAAACTCGCCGGCGATATGCTGCCCGGCCAGGTCATGATGCTCGAGAACCTGCGCTTTCACGCCGAGGAGGAGGCCAACGACGAGGCGTTCTCGAAACAGCTGGCTTCGCTCGCCGAGGTCTACGTCAACGACGCCTTCGGCACCGCGCACCGGGCCCACGCTTCAACCGCCGGGATGGTGCAGTTCGTTCCCGTGAAGGGGGCTGGCTTCCTGATGCGCTCAGAGGTTGAGGCGCTCTCGCGACTCCTTAAGAATCCCGAGAAGCCCTTCGTGGCGCTTCTCGGCGGCGCGAAGGTCTCCGATAAGCTAGGCGTCGTGGAGAACCTGATGAACGTATGCGACAAGCTGCTGATCGGCGGCGGCATGTCCTATACCTTTCTCAAGGCCAAGGGAGTATCCGTCGGAAAGTCGCTGCTCGAGGAGGAAAAGCTTCACGCTGCGCGCCGCGTTCTCGAGCGCGCCGAGACGCGCGGCATAGAGATCCTGCTTCCTTTCGACCACATAGTGGCTTCAGCGTGCGAGGCACAGGCGAAGCCGCAGCAGACCGAGGGCCCCGACATCCCCGACGGCATGATGGGGCTAGACATCGGCCCCCAGACGATAACGAAGTTCGCGGCGGTCGTTTCGAAGGCGAAGACCATATTCTGGAACGGCCCCATGGGAGTATTCGAGCTTGCGCCCTTCTCTCTGGGCACGAACCAGATGGCGATGGCCGTAGCGCAAAGCGGCGCGGCTTCGGTCGTCGGAGGCGGGGATTCCGTCGCCGCGGTGAAGAAGGCGGGTCTCGCCGATCGCATCACGCACATCTCCACGGGCGGCGGTGCTTCGCTTGAGTTCGTGGAGGGAAAGACGCTCCCCGGCATAGCCGCGCTGGAGCAGTAGAGGCGAACGATCATGAGAAAACCGCTAATAGCAGCCAACTGGAAGATGAACAACACCGTGCCCGAGGCGCTAAAGTTCGTCGCGGCCTTCACCGCCGATCTCAAGGCCCCGGGGCCGGTGGACGTGGTGATCGCCCCGCCGTTCACGGCCCTCTACGCCCTTCACGAGGCGCTTGAGGGTAGCGAGATAAAGCTCGCGGCACAGAATCTGTTCTGGGAGGAGTCGGGAGCTTTCACCGGCGAGATCTCTCCGTCATTTCTGACAGACGCCGGGGCCAGCTACGCCATAATAGGCCATTCGGAAAGACGCCAGATATTCGGCGAGACCGACGAGACGGTCAACCGGAGGGTTTCCGCGGCGCTTAAGAACGGGCTCATCCCCATAATGTGCGTAGGCGAGACGCTCGCGGAGCGTGAGGATGACAGGATGTGGGACGTGATTGAAGGCCAGCTCAAGGGCGGGCTCAAGAACATAGACCTTGGCGCCTGCGACGATTTTTCGATAGCATACGAGCCGGTCTGGGCGATAGGCACCGGGCGCACGGCGACTCCGGAACAGGCGGAGGAGGTACACGTGATGATTCGCCGCCATCTATCTTCCGCGTTCGGCAAG
>DAONII010000094.1:0-6007 GCA_035405085.1 bacterium
GGCGGGCGGCTTCGATTTCGACGACGCGGCCGCGGACGACGTCGGAGGCGAGGCCGACGAAACGGTCGCGCCCCCGCGAGAGCGGCCCCCGCCCAACGGGGGCACGGTTATGACCGGCTCGCCGTATGACGGCGACGGAGCAGAGGCCGGGGCCGGTATGGGCGCCGCGGGCACCGGCGCGGACGCCTTTGCCGGCTGCACCTGGGCGGGAGCATAGCTTGACGAGACCGCATTACCCATGGGTCGAGGCGAACTCAGCGCCGGCGTATACTCCAGCAGGTCTGCCCTGTGGGCCTGGATGGTCTGGCGTATCTGCTTCTGCTGGCGCTTCCCGAAGTTCTGGTCGATGAACGCGTTTCGCTGCTCCATCTTCTGTTTCGTTATGTCCGCGAAGTCGGAGGGATCCTTCACGACGTGCGGCGTGATGAAGACGAGCATGTTGCTCTTCTGATTTATCGTGGATGATTTCGAGAAGAGTATGCCCAGGATCGGGATGTCGCCCAGTATCGGAACCTTGCTCTTGTCGTGCGTGACGAGGTCCTGCATCAGGCCGCCCAGGACGACGGTCTGCCCGTTCATCGCCACCACCGTGGTCGAAAACTCGCGCTTCTTCTCGGGGGGGCCGAGGCCCTCCTGCTCCGGCTTTCCGGTGAAGTTCGAGAGCTTCTGATGGATCTCGAGGCGAACCGCATCCCCCTCGGTTATCTGCGGCGTGATCTCGAGCGTGAGGCCGGCCTCGACCGGCTGGGAACCGACGCTCTGGGTCCCCGCGGTCGCGGTGATGGTGGTCTGCGGTATGTACTGCTTCTCCGTTACCTCGATCGTAGCCTTCTTGCCGTCTACGGTGAGTATGTTCGGCGTCGATACGATGTTAGAATCGTTGTAGGTAGAGACGAGGTTCAAAAAGGCCGCAAAGGCCGGAATCGTCATCGTGTCGGTGCCGCCACCGCTCGACCTGGGAACCTGTATGTCGATAGTGCGCCGCGAGAGCAGGCCTCCCAAAAAACCGGCGGAGCTGAACAGGCCGCCGGACTGGAAGAGCTGCCCGACGTTCGCGGTGTCGAAACCGCCGAAGCCTATGAGCGAGTTGTTTCCCCCACCCCCATATCCGGACATGCCCACGTCCTTGGACTTCTTGACCCCGAGCTCCATGATGATCGATTCGAGAAAGACCTGACGGCTCGGGATGTCGAGCTTGGATATGAGCTCGTCGACGAGGATCTGGTAGTCCTGCGCGGTCGCGCTTATGATCAGCGCGTTCGTCGCTTCGTCGGCGCCGATCGATATCCCTCCGCCCAGGTCAGCCACCGGCGGCGCCGCGTCCGCCTTCGCTCCGGCCTTTGCAGGCTGTTTGCCGGCCCCCGTTCCGGAGACAATTGATGAGAGGGTCTGCGCTATCTCCGTGGCCTTGGCGTACTTGAGGTAGTGAACGTGTATGGAGCCGCTCTCGCCCATCTCCAGCGGCACGTCGAGCTTGGTGATTATGTCGCGAACCTTGTCTATGGCGCGCTTGCTCGCGAGAACCAGCAGGGAGTTCGTTCGCTCGTCCGCTATTATCTTGGAGACGTCGGCTATCTCCTCGAGATCCGCGGCCGCAGAGACACCCGGCCTGCGCACGGTGCGCGCCGTGGGCGTTTTCTTTGCACTGTCTATCTCGAAAAGCTGGAGGACCTTCGCCGCCACGTCCTTCGCGTCGGCGTAGTTTATAGGTATGATCTCCAAGACCTGCTGCGGTCCCTCCTGATCGAGCTCCTTTATGATCTTCATAAGGCGGTCGATGTTCGTGCCGGAATCCGTGATTATGAGGGTGTTCGTGGCCGGATAGGCGAACATGTTTCCCGACTTGGAGATCAGCCCCTTTATCGCGTTGGACATGTCCAAGGCGCTTATGTTCTTGAGCGAGATGAGGCGCGTGATGTAACTGTCGGTGTAGGGGGTCGTGTCGACGTGAATCGGTATCGGCGCGGAGACGGCGTCCTTAAGGCTCACGACCTTTATGATCCCGCCGGGCCCCGTGACGGTGGTGAAACCGGCAACCTCGAGGGCGGAGAGAAAGGCCTGGTAGGCCTCCTCCTTCGTCATCTGCTTTTCCGACATGATGGTCACCTTGCCGCGGACCTTGTCGTCGATGATGAAGTTACGCCCGGTGGCCTTGCTTATCTGGCGGATGACGTCCTTGATGTCCTGATCCTGCACGTTCAGGTAGACGAGCTCCTCTCCCGCCGGCTTCTGAGCTTCGGGCGCCGCATCCGCCGCGGCGTCCTCCTTGCCCGGCCCGGCTTCCTGCCCCTGCGGCGTCTCCTGGGCGGCCTCCGCCAACGGGAGGCGTACGCTCCCGGGGGCCTGCCCCTCCGCGGCGAAAGGCATGAGTATCAGCGCTGCTATCGTGCAGAGTTTAACGTATCTCATATTCGAGTGTCGTGGGCTGGCCCTGTCGCAGCAGATCCAGCTGAATGTTCGTCGAGTCCTTTAGCTGATTGAAGATCTCGAATCCGCGCTTCACGTCGAGCTCCATTCCGTTGATCTTCTGCAGTATGTCCCCGCGGCGAAGGCCGAGCTTCGCGAATATCGAGCCCCCCTTGACCGAGAGTATCTTCATTCCGGAGACCCTGCCGCCCGAAAAATTCGGCACCGCCCTTATCTCCGTATAGAGGCGATCTAGGTTCTGTATCGCCTCATCGACCTCGCGCCTGTCCACCGCGAACTTCCCCTCCCCCTCCTTCTTTATCGTGCCCGACGGCTCGGTCGACGACTCCTTCATCGCAACCGGCTCCCTGACAGGCGGTCCGAATATGCTCGAATCGAATTCGGACGAGACCTCGGCGTATTCAAGCCTACCGCCGTTTAAAAACTCGATCCGATCCGGGGCCACCCTCACGAGCTTGGTATTCGGAGCGAAGCTCTCCTCGTCGCCTACCGCATAGACCTCAGCCTGGCTCCCCCCCCGCGAGGGGGCCCTCCCGCGCGTAGTCGGGGGGGGTGAGGACCCGCCTCCTGCGATGGTGGCGGTGGAGCGTTTGTCGCGGCCGTCTCCGACCACGAGGACGCCGAGGACGGTGACGGAGAGGCTCGTCTTGACGGCCTCGCCGGTCGGCACCGCATCCTCCTGAATCTGCTCGTCGGGCTCCTCGCCCGCCGCAATCTGCGAGCCCCTGTCGCTCGCGTCGAAGATGTTGCGCTCGACGATTATCGCATATTCTGAAAGATCGACCCTCTTTCTCTCGGCCGGCGGAGCTTCCACTCCCCTGATTACGCCGATGGAGCGCTTCACCTCGAGAGCCTTGCCAAGATAAACCCCTGTTATCTTGGCAAGCAAAAGCGAACAGAAGAGGATTCCGACGAGGTCGATAACCCAGGAATACTGTCGAAAGAACCCCCCCATTTATACGTCCCCTATGCGCGCGAATTATACACTTTAAGAATTCAATATAAAACAGAAAAAAACCAAGGATTTTTGCCGTGCACTATGTCCGCCCCCGCTCATTTGTCGGCATGACGACGACAAACCTGGCGCCCTTTCCCAACTCGCTCTCGACCCATATCAACCCGCCGTGCATCTCGACGAATTTTTTGGCCAGGGCCAAGCCGACCCCGGTTCCGCCGAAACTGCGGGTGGCGGAGCCGTCGGCCTGATGGAACATCTCGAATATCCGGTCCAGATGCTCCTTCGAAATGCCCATGCCGTCGTCGCGAACCACTATCTCCACGGCGCCGGAGGAAAAGGCGTTCAACCCTTCCCCTATGCGATCCAGCCAGGAGGCCCCCTCCTCTATCTCCCGCCTCGACCGGAAGAGCTTCACCGAAAAGGATATCGTGCCTCCATCCGGCGTGAACTTGTTCGCGTTGCCGACGAGGTTCAAAAGTATCTGCTGAACCTTGCGCTCGTCGCCAACCATCGGGGGAAGCGCGTCGGGCATCTCCACGTCGAGGCGCTGCCCCTTCCTCTGCGCGAGGGGGGCTATGACGGACAGTACCCTCCGACACGCCTCCGCCAGATCGAAACTTCCCACCTCGAGCCTCATCTTGCCCGACTCTATCTTGGTGAGGTCGAGGAGGCTGTTGATAAGCTCCAAGAGGTCCGAGGCGTTGTGCAGCACCTCGACGAGCCCTTCCCGCTGTTCCTCGTTGAGCTCGCCCATGACCCCCTCCATCAGGAGTTCCGAAAAACCGATTATGGCGGTGAGCGGGGTGCGCAGCTCGTGGCTCATCGTGGCCAGAAACTCCGACTTCACACGGTTTGCCTCCTCGAGCCTCTCGTTTAGTTTTCTGAGCCTGTCGATGAGCACCGCGGCCTCGAGGGACAGCGCGGACTGGTCGGCAAACGCCTCCATGGTGGAGACCTGCTCCTCCTCGACGAACGGCTCCCTGGCGAAGCCTATGAGCGCCCCAAGCGCCTCCCGCTCCACGACGACCGGCATCACAACTATGCGGCGGGCCCCTATGCGCTCCTGAATCGCGTCGCACTGCTCCTGCGTCACGAAGTCGGAAAGCCCCGCTGCGAGCTCGGAGAGGCGGCGCCTGAAGATGATGCGGTGCCGCCCTATGTCCTGCATCACCAGTGGAGATATGGAGTTCAGCGGGATCCGCATGTGGTCGACGCCCCTCCCAATCTCGGATTCTATGGCGGAGAGCCTCTCGGTCCGCCGCGGCGCGTGAACGGTTGCCACACCCGCATTTGAATCGAACAGCAAAAGCACGGCTGTCTCGAAACCGAGACCCTCGAGTATGCCCGCTATAAGCCTGTCTATGACGTCGTCCAAGGCTATGGCCGAACGAACGGTCGAGCTCATCCGCTGAAGAGCCATCAGCTCGCGATTTCTCGTCTCCAGCTTCCTCTCGCGCCTCTGCGAGAAAAAGCTGGAGACCTTTACCGTGTAGACTATCCCCGCCAAAAAGACCGAGGCGAATACGAAATGCGCGAAGGGTGTATACGTGGGTATCGGAGGGAGGTCGCCGTAGTCGAGTATCAGCGGCGGTATCAGCCCCGCATCGCACAGTACGAGAAAAACGGCGTAGAACAGCACCGCCGCGACGGCGACGAGCGCGGCCAGCGCATGCGTATAGAGGACCCCCGAGACGAACACATAGAAGAGGAGAATGGTATAGTATGCGCTGTGCGGCCCGCCGGTCAGGTATATTACGGCGAGCATCGCTACCATGTCGCATGAGAGCTCAAGCGCGAAGGATTGGACCAGGAGCTTGCCGCGCCTTATGTTGTAATGAGCCAGGCCCGTCAGGAGAAAGCACGCAACCACCAGGGCGGCGATCCACTTCGTCTGGCCCAGGACATCCCGAAGAAAGTAGAGATATATGACCCAAAAGCCGGCAAAGCCCACCAGCCTGAGCTTCATCGCAAAGATGTGCCGCACCCTGTATTCGGGGAGAAGCCTTTCCAGGTAACGGGAGAGCGAGGTCATAGCAGATCCAAGGTTATCAAGGGGTTAAACGCTAGCACGAGCTCGATATGTAGTCAAACGCCTGAATTTCTTGACTTTCTAAACCGATCTAACTATGGGGGCTGCTCGATTCAGAGACATGGAGGCCTGTCATGGCGCGCGTCACCGTTGAGGATTGCCTGAAATACGTGGACAACAGATTTTCGCTCGTCCACCTCGCCGCTCAGAGGACAAAGCAGCTGTTCAAGGGCTCGAAGCCTATCCTTTCCTGCAAGAACAGGGAGGCGGTCATAGCCCTGCGGGAGATCGCGGAGGGCAAGGTAAAGCCGGCGGAGGAAGAAAAAGAGGAAGCGAACTGATCATCCTTGTCCGCGAAGTAATCGTTCTTTGCAATTGCGCCGGAGTGGCGGAATTGGCAGACGCAGCAGACTCAAAATCTGCCGAGCCTCACAGCTCGTGCCGGTTCGACTCCGGCCTCCGGCACACCTTAAAAGCAGTGGGAAGTGGGAAGTGAGAAGTGAGAAGTGAGAAGTGAGAAGTGAGAAGTGGGAAGTGAGAAGTGAGAAGTGAGAAGTGAGAAGTGAGAAGTGAGAAGTGAGAAGTGAGAAGTG
>DAONII010000095.1:0-6002 GCA_035405085.1 bacterium
CTTGGAAACGAGGGGTCTACATTGAGCGTCGCCTGGCCGTCGTTCGACTGCACGAAGATAGCCGGCGATACCATGACGGTCATCGTCCAGGTTTGCGGAAGGGTTCGCGACAAGCTCGAGCTTCCATGCGGGACCGACGAGGAAGGCACCAAGGCGGCGGCGCTCGCCTCCGAGAGGGTTGCGCCGCACCTTTCGGGAAAGACCCCTAAGAAGATAATCGTCGTACCCGGCAAGCTCGTTAACATAGTCGTATAACCGGCATATAGCGCGATCACTCAGGTCGTGCGCGCCGCGAAATGTTTAAATCAAAAGATTAAATAAACACTCTATGCCACGAATAGATATAGTCAATTTGATTAAAGAGCTCGGCAGGGGGCAGCTGCGCCCCATCTATATAATAGTCGGGCAGGAGGCGCACCTGGCCCTGGCGGCATTGGGCGAGATCAGGGGGGCAGTACAGCGCCTGGGTTCAGATGCGGTGTCCGCAACCAGTTTTACCGGGCGCGAGGTCAAGGCGGAGACCGTTTTGGGAAACCTCAAGACCGTTCCCATGCTCGGCGGCAGGCCGCTGGTGGTAATAAGGGAGGGCGAGGATCTGTCGAAGGCGAACCAGGACATCCTGGCGGAGTACATCGGCAAACCGATCGACAGCTCCACGCTGGTCATCATGGCGGAAAAACTCGACGGGCGCGGGCGACTCATGCAGGCGGCCGCCAAGGGCGCCGCAGTGATAGAGTGCAAGCCGCTCTATATCGACAAGGTACCCTACTGGATAAACTCCGAGGTCAAAAAGAGGGGGCGCACCATTTCCCAGCAGGCTGCCGAGATGATGGCCACGATGATCGGTACCGACCTCGGGGAGCTTTCGCAGGCCATCGAGCGAGTGATCCTGTACGCGGGGGAACGCAAGATGCTAAACGACAAGGACGTCGCCGCCGCGATTGCGGAGACCCACCAGTACAGGGTCTTCGATTTTGCCGACGCGGTCGGTTCAAGGAACTGGCCGAAGGCGTTCGCGCTTTTGTCCAACCTCGTCGAAAACGGTCAATCGCCGGTCTTCGTGCTCGCAATGCTGGCGAGGCATTTCAGAATATTGCTCAAGGCCAGGGAGGCGACCGGAAAGATGGAGCCGGGGCGGATAGCCTCCTACATAGGGGTTCATCCCTATTTCGCGAAGGGCTGCATCGCTCAGTCGAAGAATTTTTCCGCCGGCGAGCTCAGGGCCGCTTTTCGGATAATGCACCGATGCGACAGGGAGCTTAAATCCAGCCCGGTGCCGAAGGAGCGGATAATGGAGCGCGCGCTGTTCGAGTTGATGGGAAAAAAAGGCGCCCCCCCGGTGCGGAGGGGCGCCGCATAGCCCGGCTTTTTGCTTGTACTACGCGCCCTGGCGAACCGCCTTGGTAAGCCGTGATATGAGCCTCGAGGCGGTCTTCTTGTGCACGACCCCTTTAGAAGCGGTGCGGGCGATGACCGGCACGGCCTCTTTGAGCGAGGCCTCCGAGCGATCGGCGCGGACCTTCTTTACGGCGCTCTTCATCCGGGAAACAGCGGAACGGTTCTTCTGGCGTAGCTTTTCGTTCTGCCTGTCCCTCTTGATCGATGAGGCGTGACGCCCCTTGCCTATCTTCTTGCGCAGCCTGTCGGTAGCCATGAACTTCTCCTCCGTTGCAAAATGAAGTTCCGCGAGCTACCATGCAACCCCTTGATTGTCAAGGAATTGCAATGAAGCTCGAACACGCACAGATCAGCAGCAGGGTGGGGACGGTCAGCTTCTTCACCCTTCTTTCCCGGATTTTGGGCCTGGCGCGCGATGCGGTCATGGCCTGGGCTTTCGGCGCCACGAGGCTCGCGGACGCCTTCTACGTCGCGTTTCGCATACCCAACCTGCTCCGAAGGCTGGTGGCGGAGGGGGCGCTGACTATCGCGTTCGTCCCCATATACACCGAATATCTGAAGAAATCCCGGCGGGAGGCGCGCGAAGCCGCCTCGGTGATATTCACCTATCTGTCTCTTTTTCTGGCGTTGATCGTGGTGTCGGGCATCCTTTTTGCTCCATGGATCGTGCGCCTGATAGCGTGGGGTTTTCAATCGGAGCCGGATAAATTCGCTTTGACGGTCTACCTCACGCGCCTGATGTTTCCCTACATATTCCTGATATCGCTCGTGGCCCTGGCCATGGGGGTGCTCAATTCGCTCAAGCGCTTCGCGGCCCCGGCCGCTTCGCCGATCTTTTTGAACATCGGCATCATCGCCGGTGCGGCGCTCTTATCCGGGTGGTTCAACCAGCCCGCGACCGGCCTCGCGCTAGGGGTGCTCCTGGGCGGGCTCGCGCAGATATCCCTGCAGATCCCCTCCCTCGCAAAGGAGGGGATGCTTCCGCGGATAAACCTCAACTGGCGGCACCCGGCGCTTCGCGGCCTTCTGCTTCTGATGATACCGTCGGCCTTCGGCGCCGCCGTCTATCAGCTCAACGTGGTCATAGTTACGCTTTTGGCCTCTTTTTTACCCGAGGGGAGCGTCTCGTACCTGTGGTACGCCGACCGGGTGTCCGAGTTTTCGCTCGGCATTTTCTCCATAGCCGTCGCAACTGCGGCGCTGCCGACCCTGTCGGAGAACGCAGCCGACAGGGACATGGCCGCTCTTAAGGATACGATGAGCTATTCGCTGAGGCTCGCGTTTCTAATCGACATACCGGCTGCAGTGGGCCTCTACATACTGGCACTGCCGATAGTATCGGTGCTCTTCGAGCGTGGCGAATTCGACGGCGCGACCTCGGCGGCCACCGCGGGTGCGCTCGTATTCTTCGCGCTCAAGATCCCGTTTGTCTCCGGCGTGCGGAACCTCGTTCCGGGCTTCTTCGCGCTTAAGGACGCGAAGACTCCCGTCGCGATATCGGCCGTCGCGGTGGCGGTCAACGCCGGCGCGGCTCTGCTCCTGATGGGGCCCATGCTCCACCGCGGACTCGCCGCCGCCCTGGTCATCTCCTCGGCCGCCAACTTCTTTCTGCTTCTTTACCTGTTCAGGCGAAAGGTGGGCCCGATAGGGGCGAAGAGGATCCTCGCCTCGGTGGGAAAGACCTGCGTCGCGAGCGCGCTAATGGGGGCGGTGCTCGTCCTCTTGCTCGAATGGGTCGAGCCCTTCATGACAGGGGGGCTGCTCCGCAGGGCCGGCGTTCTGCTCTCGCTGGTGGCAACGGGTGCGTGCGTGTTCATAGCCGCTACCAGGGTGATAAATCCGGCGGAGTTCTCCGCGTTGGCCGGCCTTTTGAAGCGCAGGCGAAGCAGGCCGCAGGCTTCAATCGATGTCGGCGGGGTCAGCGGCGGTACGTCCTGATAAAGCGCTCTATCGAGCGGTCGTAGGTCTTCTCAACTTCCGGCGGGAAGAGGCAGGCGGGGAGTTCGCCGTTTTTCCTGTGGTACTCTATGCATTCGCAGCAGACTCCCTTCCTGGGGCATGGCTCGTAAGTGCACGTGCAGCGCTTCAGATTCCTTTCGGATATGCATTCCTTCATGGCCGCATCCTTGCTCTCAGCTTTCGCCTGATGATCAGAAGGTCCGTTATTCCGTACGCCCAGAGTGCGAACACGCCGATCAGGCACCGCACCACAAGGCGGGCCTCGGAGTTCCATGCGACGCCGATGGCGGAGGAGGCGCGGGTGAGAGCGCCGGCATCCGCCGGTATGACTTCCAGCGCATTCGCGAGGGCGAGGGTGAAGAACACGATGGGAACGCACAGCAAAACCAGGACTGCCAGGGCCAGCGCGCATCCCTTGCGCCTCTGCCCGATCGCCGCGTGGCCGGCGCCCGGCATCACGAGGGCGTTAAGGAGTATGCCGGTGTCTATTCGTTCGCTGTTCAACCGGCCTCCCCGGCCTTAGACGCCTCCCAGAGAGAGTCCCAGTCCTTCGCCGATAGAGAGGACAGCTTCCTGCCCTGTCTTTCGGCGGTTTTCTCCATTTCCGAGAAGCGTCGGATGAAGCGCTCGTTCGCGCGGCGCAGGCTTCCCTCCGGATCCAGCTTCAGAAACCGGCCGAGGTTTGCCAGCGTGAAGAGCAGGTCTCCGTATTCGTGGTCGATGTCCGCCTCGGTGCCGCTCCTTCTAGCCTGCGCGAGCTCCGCCGCCTCCTCGCCCACCTTCGAGATTATTCCCTCCGCGTTTGACCAGTCGAAGCCGACGCGGGAGCTCTTTTCGCCAAGGCGGTAGGCCTTCAGGAGAGCGGGGAGCTCCTTCGGGACCCCTCCCAGGACGGTCTTCTTGCCCTCGGCCTTCTTCAGGTGCTCCCACTGTTTCAAAACTTCGTCGCTCCCGGTCACCCTTGACTCGCCGAAGACGTGCGGGTGCCTGTGCACCAGCTTCTTCGATATGGCGTTTATCACGTCGCCGATCGTGAAGCGCCCCTCCTCGGATGCTATTTGGGAGTAGAAGAGGATCTGGAGCAAAAGGTCGCCGAGCTCCTCGCAGAGGCCGTCGTAATCGCGGCGGTCTATGGCGTCGAGGACCTCGTGCGTCTCCTCCAGCGTGTGGGCCGCGATGGATTCGCAGGTCTGTTCGCGGTCCCACGGGCATCCGTCGGGAGCCCTGAGTCTGGCCATGAGTTTAACCAGACCGTCAAACTTCTTTCCGGTGTCGGTCATGCGGGTGGGATAGGGTAGGGGGAGCCGGAAGTCAACCGCCGCCTGCGCCGCGAAGGGCCGCGGACGCCTCGGAGTGCTTGTCGATCAGGATGCGCATTATGTGGGAGTCGTCGGCGAAACCCCTGAGCCAAAGCTCCGAAACGAGTCGCTCCGCGTTCGAGAGCTTCAGTATATCGCCGACGGCGCGCTTTTCTCCCATTATCTGGCGCAGCTTTATCGCAGCCGCGTTGACATGCGCCGGGTTGTTTCTCATCCTGGCGAGCCGGGAGGTTTCGTCGCGAAGCATCTGAACGAAGCCGTCTCCGAGATTTGCAAGCGAAGCGTCGTCGATTGTTCCGTAGATGTCCGCCGGAAGGGACGCCCTGCCGGTGGAGGCTTTCAGGTTCATACCCTTGCCGGCCAATTCCGCTGCGACCTGCGCCTTCATCCCCTCGACGAACTCCCACTCCGCCATGATCCTTATCGCCTCCTTCTCCATGGACCTTTCGGCGAGGGTCTGTACGAATGCGCGCTTTTCCTCGAAGGAGAGCTTGTCGTACCTTTTCCTGCCCCCCGTAATCTCATTTATAATGTTGGACGTTTTGCCCCTCTTCTCCGCGAGGCGCATGTGCGTCTTGTAGTGGCGAATGAGCTTCTCCCGGGTCATGAAGCGGTATCTCTCCAGCGGGGATACACCCTGCTTGCCGTTTTGCCCCCCCTTTCCCGAGGATACCATCAGGAGTGCACCCGAGAAGGTGTGCGTTAGCGGGAGGGCGATGGAGCCGACCGAGGCGATGGACTGTGCGGAATGAACGGCGCCGCCGGCGTACGAGAAGGCGAGGGGGGGCGGTTTGAAAAAGGTCGGCGGCTTACTGGCGGCGGCCCGCAGGATGCCCGTAACCCCTCCCGCAGCCTGGTGCGCGCCGATCAGCAGCATCACCGAGCCGCCAAGCACCTCGGATGCGACGAAGGCCCTTTCATAGGGGTCCTTCGGGGCCTTTCCCGCCGCGTATTCCAGGATTAAGTCGTTTCCCTGCCTGAGAGTGCAGAGCGTTGCGGTTGCTATCTCGGCAAAACCCACCTTCTTTGACGCGACCTGATACAGAAGGTCCGGAACTCCGAGGAACATCTTAGATATGAGGCTTGCCGCTCCGCCGAAACCGCCCGCGAAGCTCTTTGCTGCGGAGGATAAAACGAACGGGTTTATGAAATCTTCCAGAAATCCGGAGTTGGCCCTGATCGCCGCGACAGCCGCCGGCTCGACAGCGTCATCGATTCGGTCGGCGATGTCCCGGGCAAAGCCGGTCACGCTCTCGGCGAAGGTTTTTCGAGAGTACCATTCCCGGTAGAATTCCTGCCTGTCCCCGTAACATTCTGCGAGGATGG
>DAONII010000096.1:0-5995 GCA_035405085.1 bacterium
GTTGATGAAATCGAATACCAGGGCAACGGCGACTATAGCTACTACGAAAACAAGAGCTGCGTCCATCTTCAGGCGTTCCTCAGGATTATGCCTTCCATCAGGTTGGCCACGTCCTCGCATTTATCGGCGGCCGCCTCGAGGTTTTCGACCAGCTCCTTGATCTTGATGAGGTCGTACGGTGAATATCCGTTCGTGAAGAGAGACTCTATCACCGCGTTCACCTTCTCGTCGGCGTCGTTCTCCAGCCGGTTGATCTCTATGCAGTGCGACAGGATCTTGGGCGAGTTCTTCATGTGCCGCAGGTGGGGTATCGCCTTTTTGATCTCCATCGAGGAGCTGTGAAGTATCTCGGCTAAGTCGCCCAGCTCGCTCGGCATCTCCGTTATGTTGTAGCGGGTCATCCGGTTGCCGACGTAGTAGGCGATGTCGAGTATGTCGTCCATCTTGACCACTAGCGAATGTATGTCCATCCGGTCGAAGGGAGTGAGGAACGTCGTGTGCAAAAGGTCTATCACGTCGTGGGTGATATGGTCGCCCACATGTTCGATGTCCTTCAGCTCCTCCGACAACGCAGGCCTCTCGTCCCTGTTCCTGATCATCCGGCACAAGAGCTCGGTTCCGCGGACTATGTTTTCGCTGCTGCGCTCGAAGTAACCGAAAAAATCGGGGGTCTTGGGAAACAGCCTGAGGCCGGATATGATCCGCCTGACCGAGGACAGCGGAGGCCTGCGCAAGCGCCCCTCGATCGGGTTATTCGAAGCTGCTGGCGCCCTTGTCGGCTGGCTCATATGGCCTCCTGTTTTGCGTGAAAGCGCGCTAACATATTCCCACGCAATTGCAAGCACGAGGTTCGCCTGGACATTTTCCCTTTAGCGTTGAATAGTTGTCGCGTCGGGAGGAGAGATGACCGAAATTAAATCCCTCGATCTGGGTATGAGGGAGGCCGTTTCCGAACGCCTTGCAAAATACCCGCCCGAGATCTCGGACCACACCTTCACGAACCTCTTCATATGGCGCAAATCGCGGCCGATACAGATTATCGACTCGGGCGACGCGCTCATCTTCGTCGCAACGCGAAAGGGGCACGCCAGCGTCTTCGGGCCGCCGGTAGGCAGCATGGAGCCGGGGTTGGCTCGGTCTCTTGCGCTTGAGGTCTCCGGCCTCCCTTCGGTAGCGTTCGAGAGGCTGCCGCAGGGCTTCGCAACCGCAGCGCTGAATTCGGGGATAGAGGTGCATGAGGACCGCGATAACTTCGACTACGTCTACAGGAGGGAGGATCTCGCGGGCCTCGAGGGCAGGAGATACCACCCGAAGAGAAACCTGATAGCGCAGTGCCTTGCCTCCTACAACCCGACCTACGAGGAGATTGGGCCCGTGAACCTGGGCGAGGTCTCCGAGATGATGGACGCGTGGTGCAAAAGCCGCAGGTGCGGGCACGACCCGGGGCTCTGCGACGAATACATTGCGGTGCAGGAGCTTTTATCAAACTACAGCTCGCTCGGGGCGACCGGAGCGGCTGTAAGGATCGACGGCAGGATAGTCGCGTTCACAGTCGGGGAAAAGCTGAACGGGAAGACCGCGGTAATCCACTTCGAGAAGGCTATGCCCGGGTACAAGGGGCTCTACCAGCTCATAAACAACCTCTTCGCAAAAAACCACCTCGGCGGCTTCGAGTTCGTAAACCGCGAGCAGGACCTCGGCATGGAGGGGCTTCGCAGGGCGAAGGAGAGCTACTTCCCCGACCACCTGGTGAAAAAGCACTCCACGGCGCTTCCGCCGGAGACTAAGCTCAACCGTTGCAGAGAGTAGCTGCCCGCGCCGCTATCGCCTCGGCGGTGAAGCCGAACTTCTCGAAGAGCTCCGCTGCAGGTGCCGAGGCCCCGAAGCGATCGATCCCTATCGCCGCGCCCGAGTCCCCCACCCACCTCCGCCAGCCGGCAGTCGCCCCCGCCTCCACCGAAATGCGCCGCCGGACGTCGGGGGGGAGAACCTCGTCTCTGTACGCCTGCGGCTGTTCCTCGAAGAGCTCCCAGGATGGCATCGATACCACGCGCACCTTTATGCCCCTCTTGTCCAGCATCTCGCGCGCGGCGAGGACGAGGTGCACCTCGGCGCCTGTGGCCATCATTAAGCAGTCGGGCCTTCCTTCGCAGTTTGAGAGTATGTAAGCGCCGCGCTTCACGCCGTCGGATATCGGATAGGTGTGTGTGCAGAGAGCCGGGACCTTCTGCCTGGATAGAATCAGCGCGACCGGGCCCTTTCGCTCTATCGCAGCGCGCCAGGCGAACGCGGTCTCGTTCGGGTCAGCCGGGCGAAGCACGGTGAGCCCCGGTATGAGCCGAAGCGACATGAGCTGCTCTATCGGCTGGTGCGTCGGCCCGTCCTCCCCCAGCCCTATCGAATCGTGCGTGAATACGAATATGGAGTGCGTCTTCATGAGGGCGGCGAGCCTTATCGCCGGGCGCATGTAATCCGAAAACACGAGGAAGGTGGAGGCGTACGGGATGATCCCTCCGTGTAGGGCCATGCCGTTCGTAACGGCGCCCATGGCGAACTCCCTCACCCCGTAGCGGATGTTGCGCGCGGAGTCGCTCGTCGTGCCCACGTCCCCGTAGCCGGCGAGAAGCGTCTTCGTGGAGGGGCCCAGATCCGCGGAGCCGCCCACGAAGTTCTCGAGCAGGACCGCGAACGCGTTCATGACCTTGCCGGAGGCCTCGCGCGTCGCCATCGAATCGCCGGGCTTGAACGACGGTATCCTCTCGTACCAGCAAGGGGGCGGGGCCGCCTCCTTCTCCGTCTCGAACTTCTTCGCCTCCATCGGAAACTCGGTGCGGTAGTCGCTCCAGAGCTTTCGAGCTGCCGCCTCCTGTTCGCGCCCCCTCTCTATAGAGAGGTGCATGTGCGCGCTTGCCTCCTGCGGCACGATGAACGCGCCCTCCTTCGGCCAGCCGAAGAATTCGCGGAGTTTGACGACTGCATCCGCGCCCATCGGCTCCCCGTGCGCGGAGGGGCTGTCCTGCTTCGGGCTGCCGTAGCCTATGTGCGTGCGCACGGCTATGAGCGAGGGGCGCGTGTCGCCGCGCGCGGCGTTTATCGCGGCCTCTATCGCGTCCAGGTTTTCGCCGTCCTCCACCCTCTGCGTGTGCCAGCCGTAGGCGTCGAAGCGCCCCAGCACGTCCTCGTTGAAGGTTATGGACGTCTTCCCCTCTATCGATATCCCGTTGTCGTCGTAGAGGTAGACGAGCTTGCCCAGCTTCAAGTGCCCGGCGAGCGAGGCGGCCTCGGAGGCGACCCCCTCCATCAGGTCGCCGTCGGAGACTATCGCGTAGGTGTAATGATCGATTATCGGAAAGTTCGGCCTGTTCACCTTCGCAGATATTAGCCTCTCGGCAATCGCCATCCCCACGCCCATCGCGAAGCCCTGGCCGAGCGGGCCGGTGGTCGCCTCTATGCCGCGCGCAAGGTCTCGCTCCGGGTGGCCCGGCGTGGCGCTGCCCAACTGGCGGAAGCGTTTCAGCTCCTCGACAGGCATCGGGTAGCCGGTAAGGTGCAAAAGCGCGTAGAGGAGCGCGGAGCCGTGGCCGGCAGAGAGGACGAAGCGGTCGCGGTTGAACCAGGACGAATTCGACGGGTTGTGTTTGAGAAAGCGGTCCCAAAGCACGTAGGCCATCGGGGCGGCGCCGAGCGGCATGCCCGGGTGGCCCGAGCCGGCTTTTTCCACCTGGTCGACCGCGAGCATGCGGATCGTGTTTATACATAACTCATCGATTTTTTTGGGTTCCATGGCCTTCCCCCTTTTGTGGTCCCTTATACCGAAGCCGGGAAAATATCACGAAACATTTTCAAAACTGAGCCGACAACAGGTTGAATCCGGGCACCGCTGTGCCCGGGCATGGAGGCCTTTGGTGTCTTCTATCGTATCCTCATATCAGGCAGCGAATGTCGCCTTTTCGGCGGTGCCCGATGCGCACACCTGCGGCGGGAAGGCCGACGGCGGCTACACTTTCTGCGCGCCGAAGAGGGGCGGGGGCGATTTCTTCATCGGGCTGGATAAATCTTCGGCTCCGGAAAACGACCTGCCCGCGATAAAGGCCCTGTTCAAAAGCCCGGCGTGCAACCCCGCGCCGGCGTCCATGCCCCCCGGGGGTTCGATGCCCGCCGGGTCGCGCGTATACGTCGTGAATTCGTGCCTGCCGGCATTCGTTCGCGAATGGGCCGGAAGGGGCGCGGATGGGGTAGGGCAGAACTGCTACGGAGCGGCCCTCTTCGCGGCCGGGTACGAGCGCATGAAGGGGCGCTATGCGGATCCCGAAGAGGCGGCCTATTATCTGAAGCGCGATTATTCGCCCGCCCCCTGCATGTCGAAGCGCGCGATGGGCAACATCGTCATCTATTCGCGAAGCAAAAGCCCGTTCGACGCGGGTGAACACGCGGCCTTCGAGCTTCCCGGCGGGCTCGTCTTCCACAAGGGCGGATGGAAGGCGAACTATCCGTATGAGATCGTTCTGCTTCACGGGGCGATGAAGGCGATACTCGCGCACTACCTGCCGACGGGCGACGAGCGCTTCGGGCCCGGGCCCGACCCGTCCGACTACGAAGGGTTTAGCCCGCGCTGCTATTCTCAGAAATCCGCCCTGATGAAGAGGAAGACATCCTCGACCAGGCAGGACCGGATGTGGTTTCTTCCGCTCATGGAGCACTACTCGCAGGGGTTGAGGACGGCTGCGGGCTTCGTGTGGGGCGAGTTCGCGAAGAACAGGATGAGTTTGCTCTCAGTTGAAAACATGTGGCGGGTCCTGAGGGCTTTTTCAAACAGGCTCGGAAACGCCGACGCGCAGCGCGCTCTCCTGTCGCTGGACGACGGCGTCGCAGAGGCTTACCTAGAGCTCAAGAGCCTGTCGTGGCAGCACGGGGCGATGGCGGGAACCTACGCGCCGATAAGCGCCAGGCGCCGAGGCGCCGATCTCGAAAAGCTCTATCGAGAGCACTACATGAGGTTCGATGCGGAATTCAGCCGCGAGACGATGCTTTACCTCAAGCTTTTGAGGGTGCCCGTTGCGTTCAGGGCGGCGGTGCAGAAAAGCTTCGAAAAGAGGCTTCGCGAATACGACCCCGCCGCTTTCGCGAGTTCGGACGGCGCAAGGGGGATCCCCTATATGGACGAGCTCATAAAGGTGATACGCGGCATAGTGAAAAACTGGAAGCCTCCTGCGGAGGCCGTCTTGACTTCAAACTGAAACCTGCGAAAGGCGAACGACATGGATAAGATAAACAAGACCGCAATCGAAATCGAACTCAGGACCGGCGCGTCGCTGATGCCCGGTGATTACGGCGCGGGAATGTCCGTCGGCCTCGGCTTCACCAAGATGCTCGGTACCACCTTTATCGCGGAGGCAGGGATCGAGGGCGGCCATTTTCAGCCGGTGACCACGGACTCGAAGGGGTTCAGCCCGCTCGGGTCGTTTCTGGGCATGGGTCTTTCGTGCCCTTCGAGAATATGTCTATGATCGTGGGCGCCCGGGCACGAATCGGCTTCGACTTCGCGAAATGGAACCCGCTGTCGAGTGCCAGCTTCAACACCAGGTTCGTCTGGGAGTCGCGGGGGCGCGACGGCCTCGTATCCTTCTTTCCGTTCGTCGGGCTCGAGGGGGGGTATCAGTACAACGGCTCTCACGGCGGCATGGCCCTCATCTCGGCCGGGATGATATTCGACATCGAATAGAGACCCGTGCAAAAAGGGGACACGAACTATTTTTTGCGCTCCTGCATACACCAAGGCGCAAAAAATGGTTCGTGTCCAAAAAGGGGACATGATCTATTTTTTGCGCTCCTGTATACGCCAAGGCGCAAAAAATGGTTCTGCGTCAAAAAGGGGACATGATCTATTTTTTGCGCACCCGCATACGCCAAGGCGCAAAAATAGTTCGTGTCCCCTTTTTGGAACTCCAAATTCCAAACTCCAAACTCCAAATCCCAAATAAATTTAAAATTCCAA
>DAONII010000097.1:0-4948 GCA_035405085.1 bacterium
AATGAATCCTCCTTTTTGGGGCACGAAGACAATCGATTCCGTTTCGCTCGACGACGTAATGCAGTTCGTCGACCGCGAGACGCTCTTTGCGGCGCGTTGGCAGTTTCGGCAGGGTGCAGGGGCAGGGGATTGGGAGAAGCTGAAGAGGGAGCGCGCCGAGCCTGCCCTCGAGAGGATCCTATCGATCTGCAGGGCTTCGGGAGCGATAGAGCCCAAAATCCTCTACGGCTACTTCAGGTGTAAAAGGGACGGAAACGCGCTCTTCGTCGATGGCGAAAACAGGAGCTTCCGCATCGATTTTCCCAGGGAGCGTGCGGCGCCGAACAGGTGCGTCGCCGATTTTTTCCCGGAAGGCTTCGCAGCAGTGCAGGCGGTGACGGTTGGCGACGGCCCGGCGCGCGAGGGCGCGCGCCTCTTTTCCGCGAATGCCTACAGCGACGCCTTTTTTCTGAAAGGACTTGCGGCGGAGGCGGCGGAAGCTACAGCCGAGTTCGCGTTCAGGCGTATATTGGAAGAGCTGGGTGCTCCGGGCGGTTCCGGCATGCGCTTCAGCCCGGGCTATCCTTCGTTTCCGGATCTCTTCGCGCAGAAGAAGATAGCGGCGCTTCTTGGGATAACGAGGATAGGCGTGTCGGTGACCAGGACGTCCGGCCTCGTTCCGGAGCACTCCACCACAGCCATAGTATCGGTTGATCCGGGCGCTTCGCGCTTTCGCCCGTGAGCTCTCCTAGATTGTTGACAACGGTTTTGCGATGCGGGAGGCCATTCATATGAAGCCTCAGTCGGCTTACGGACAGACGGCGATCGTCCTCGCGGGTTTCGGGTTTCCGGCCGACATAAACCGCCCCGCCCCGTTTCTAAGAGAGATATTTTCAGACCCCGTCTCCTCTCCGCTATCGTCGCTCGGAGTCCTTACTAGGCCGGCGGCCTGGCTCATCTCCATCTTTGCCGAGCAACGCGCCAGGGGGCGGTACCGGAGCATATCGGGCATGCGCACGTCGCGGCAGATAGTGCTGGATATTGCCGAGCGCCTTCAGGAGCGTCTGAAGGAGACCGGCCGGGGAGACCACGTCGTGTTTCCCGCCTCCCGCTACGGCGAACCTTCGCTTCGCAGCGCGCTGGTGGGCATAGCGGAGGCCGGAATCAGGGACGTAATAGTGCTGCCGCTCTTTCCCCACAGGTCGATAGCTGCTACGGGATCCATAGAGGCGGAGGTGAGGCGGATATGCATGCGTCCGCCCTGCTACGACCTGCGCGTCAGGTTTGCGGATTCCTGGTACGAGAGCTCGGATTTCGTCATGGCGTGGGTCGACGCGATCCGCGAGGCGCTGCGCTCATTTCCGATATCCACCCGCGACCGCGTCCATCTGCTTTGCAGCGCGCATTCCGTTCCGACCTCCCACATAACGGATATGAGGGACCGATACAGGGAGGAGGTCGAGGAGTCGGCCGGGCTCATAAACGACTCTCTCGGAAGGATATTGCCCATGTCGGTCGGTTACCAGAGCGCGCCCGTATGGGGAAACTGGATAGGGCCTTCTCTCGAGGACGAGCTCACGCTTTTGGGGATGAAGGGCAAGCGCAATTGCCTCATAGCCCCGATAGGGTTTGTGTACGACAACGTGGAGACCTGGTGCGATATCGACATGGATATACTGCCCTTTGCGGAAAAATACAAAATAGAGCGCCTCAAGCGCGTAGCTCCACCCTCGGGATCGCCAAGGATGATAGACGCGCTTTTGGCGGCCATAAGGTGAGGCCATGAAGAGGGGCGTGAACAAAAAGACGGTGGCTGTCATAGGTGCGGGGATCGCCGGGCTCGCCGCCGCGCATTACCTTCGCAGGCGCGGCATCGAGGTGGCAATATTCGAGCGCGAGGAGGTGGCGGGCGGATCGGTGCGTTCGGCGATGCGCGACGACAGGTACCTGGTGGAGCTGGGCCCTAACGCTTTTCTGGCGAGCGCGGATCCGGTGCAGAGGCTCGCGCGGGAGCTCTCGATAGATCCGCTCGTCGTCGGTTCCGACGACCTCTCCAGAAACAGGTACATATACCGGGGCAAGAGGATGCACAGGCTGCCTGCGGGGCCGGCCTCATTCATGAAGAGCGGGCTGCTCTCCTTCAGGGGCAAGGCGAGGATGATGGCGGAGCCCTTTGTGAGGAGCCGTTCGAATGACCTGGAGAGCCTGGCCGGATTTGTGAGGAGGAGGGCGGGTAAAGAGGTTTTGGCAGCGATGGTGGATCCGTTCGTCTCCGGGGTGTGGGCAGGAGACGCGGAGGAACTGGAGGTCTCGAGCTGTTTCCCCAGGCTCGTGGAGGTTGAACGGGAGTACGGCAGCGTATTCCGCGGGATGCGAAAGCTGGTCGGCGGCATCAGGAAGCGCGGGCTCTATTCCTTCCGATGGGGAATGGGTACCATCACGGCCCGCCTCGAGGAGGAGCTCAAGGGGGTTTTGAGGCTTGGTTCCGCGGTCGAAGAGATATCGAGAAGCAAGGACGGGCGGATCGGCGTAAGGGCGGAGGGTTTTGCCGGGCGTTTCGAAGCGGACGCGGCGGTCGTAGCTGTTCCCTCTTATGTCGCGGCGAAGCTCCTTCTGAAGGCTATCCCCGAGATATACCCGCACCTGAGCGGCATACCCTACGCCTCGCTCGCGGTCGTTCACACCGCCTTTCGCGAAGGCGACGTTCCAAGGAAGCCGGACGGCTTCGGTGTACTCATCCCCAGGGGGGAGGGGGTGCGCATGTTGGGTTCGATATGGTCCTCCGCGATATTTCCGGGGCGCTGCCCGCGCGGCGATATCCTCCTCACCAACTTCATCGGCGGCGCGACCGACCCGGAGCTCATAAACCTGCCGGATGAGGAGATAGTCGGCGAGGTGTTGGGGGGTCTGCAGGCGACCATGGGTATCACGAACCCGCCAGTCTACCGTTCGCTCAAGAGATGGGGGCATGCGATACCTCAGTATACGGTCGGGCACGCCGAGAGGCTGACCCGCATATTCTCCGCGATGGACGGACTTCCCGGGGTCTTTTTGACCGGTGCGTGGATAGACGGGATATCGGTGTCGGACACGATAGCTAACTCCCGCGCTGCGGTCGACCGCGTGATGTCCTTTCTGGGATGATTTGAAACTGATTCCGAGGAAAGGGCTAGATCAAGCCTACAGCCGCCGCCTTCACCGTCGGGTAAATCCACTCTATCGCTAGTCCCGCCAGGAAGAAGGCCGGGGCGTCCGCCAGGCGAACCAGGCCGAACAGCTGAGTTTTTCCGGAATAGCTCCAAGGGCATATTCCCAGCTTCTTCAAGAGCAGGCCGACCGGCAGCTGGAATATGAAGAACGCCGCCATGTAGATTGCGCCTCGTCCGTACCACGGGAGATCGCCGGTCTGCAGGGCCAGGGCCGGATACAGAAAGGCAATCGCGCCCCAGAACGGGAAGAGCAGGAGTGAGGCCCTTCCATCGAAGGTTATCCTCCTTGTCGAGATCGTTGATGCGGCAGCCGTCGCAACCACCTGACCGAAGATGCCCAGCACGCCGAAGATGAGAAATTTCGTCACTTGCCCCTCCTCCGTTTCGATTCGATTACCCGCTCCATGAAAGCCTCGAGCCGTGTCCTGTTGTGAGTGGGCCTTAGCCCCTCGAATATGAGCGTGAGCTTGGGTATGTTCGGGTGGTTGCGGTCGATTTTAGCGAGCGCCGCGCTTATCACCAGGCCGTAGGAGCAGTGAAACGTTATGAGGTTGAGTATCCCGTCCGCCCCTGCCCTTATCTGCTCCATGATCGCTGCCACCGAACCGGACAGGCCGGCGGGGAGCTTCGAATCCATGTAGGGCGAGATGAGTTCCATCGCCCGCCCGTAGTCGAGCGGGACGTCGTAGTCGAGAGTCCCGTCGAATATCCTCCTCACGCCGCGCTCGCGCACGCCGACCATTCCTCGCATGACGACCGACTGAAGCGCGTCGGCGTGCCTTCTGTGCCTGAGCATCCCCATCGGCCTCTGCTGCGCGTCGTACTTTACGAATTCGGACATCGTGGGGGCAAGCATGACGACTCCGCCCATCCTCTCTATGTCGCGGAAGATGTCGCCGTTTGCGTAGTCGCATATTCGCGTGTAGTAGTCGCCGGTTATGCCTATGCGGACCAGCGCTCTGTCGCGGTCGGTCTTTACCGCCGCCATCGCTTCCCTGGCCTCGCGGAGTCCGTCCCTGGGGCGGTTCTCAAGTATCCGCCTCCATATCGCCTCCCTGGCATCCTCGCGAGCCATCTCCGCTGAGCCGGGCACCACCTCCCTCGCGCGCGTCTCGTAGAAAAGCTGCAAAAAGAAATCCATCCCGCGCATCATCTCCCAGTACGTGCTCATCGCCTTTACGGTTGAGCGGCGAGAGCGCCTCGCCAAGGAGGGGGCCAGCTCGTCTATGCGGGTGAATATCGGAAGGCGCGAACCCACATCCTCGGAGACGAGGCGCATCTGAGTGCCGAAGAGGCCCACCCTGCAGGCGCCGGACTCCGGCATGAAGTAGCAAGCGCCCTCGAGATCGTCGTTTCCCCGGACCACCTTCAGATAGTCGCCCAGCATCAGCGAGTAGGGGTGGCACTCGCCCGTGTTGGAATGCTCGGAGCCCAGCCTCGCCGATTCGTCGTCGGGAAGTGGCGTGAGGACGGGTTCGAAGCCGAGCGCGCGGACCGCGGCCGCGAAGGCCAGGCCGTGGTCGGAGAAGTTGGGCAGATACACCCTCTTGATGCCCGCGCCCGGCGAGGCGGGAAGGCGCCTGGGGCTCCTGCGCAGAGAGGGGGAGTGCGGCAGAGAATCCAGAAACGCCTCTATGCGCGTCTCCATGCCAACCGCGGAGCTGTGCTCGTCGACCTCCAGCAAAAGCATCGGCTTCTCTCCCATTATGTCGCGGACGAGGCGTATCGTGAACGAATCGGGCCCGCACCCGAAGCTCGTT
>DAONII010000097.1:4958-5907 GCA_035405085.1 bacterium
ACACGGGGTAAAGGTCAGGCGTGCGGGAGGCCACCTCGGCTGCGGCCAAAACCTCCTTGCCGTGCTGCCAGCACATTGTGCGCCATGTCTCGGAATAGCGGCCGGTGTCGTCGACTATCATATCCTGGGTAAGGATCGTCTCCCCCATCTCCTCCAGCATCAGCGCAGCCCGCGAGTTGAGGCGCGGGTCGCATACGTTGTAGTCCTTGCCCAGGATGACGAAGGCCCTGCCCAGCTCGCCGCTGCCGAGCCTCGACAGGACCCCCTCTCCCACCTCCTTCAGCGCCCTGCGGAACGCGAGCCCGGCTTCGCCGGCCGCCCTCCATGCCTCGTCCGAGATCTCCTGCGACGCGCCAAGGCTCTTCGCTATCGCCTTCATCTCGCGCTCCTCGCTTCGCGGGTCGAGGCGCCAGTTTATGACCGGGGCGAGGAGGGGCTTTTTCGACATGGCCTGCGCGAACTGTATCGCACCCTGGATGTACGGGCAGTGCACCGTCTCCTTTTTGAAACGGTCCTCGCCGGTGCCGACGAGCGACGGCACGAAAACGAAATCGACGTCGCCGTGATCCTCGAGCCAGGCTATGTGCGCGGACAGGGCCTTCACCGGAAGGCAGTTCTCCACGACTATGCGCTTCATTCCCTCGGAGAGCATCGCCTCGTTCAGGGGGGGCGAGATCACCACCTCAAGACCGGCCCTCTCGAAGAAGGTTCGCCACTCGGGCAGCTTGTCGAAGGCGAAGAGGGCGCGCGGGATGCCGACCCTGGTTTTTTTATCGGCCCCGTTCGAGTTGCAGACCGGCGCCGACTCGAGAAGGCTCATTCGGACTGCGAGGTTCGAATCCTTCGCCCGATTCGGCCTGGAAGCCGAACCGTCCCACCTTCCGCAGCGGCCACCTATGGCACGCCTGGGTTCCGATTCCGTCATGGTTATCCGGCATCTGTTCTAGCA
>DAONII010000098.1:0-5808 GCA_035405085.1 bacterium
ATGGACAGGCAACGTTTCATAAAGAACGTCCTGTTTCTCTTTGCGCTGTCGGCCGTGCTCATGGCGGCGGCGCTCTCATTCGTCGTCCACAGCGAGTACGGCCGCGCGCGCGAGGCTGCCGCAGTTAAGGTTGCGGCGCTTGAGTCTTCGCTCGCCGAAAACATCCGCCGCGCCGATTACCTGAGGATCCAGCAGCTTCTGAACGCGCTGCTCGAGGGGCCGGCGGAGGGGGCGTCCCTTCGCCTTGCATCCGATTCAAACGTTTTCATCCGCGTGGGCAAGGCGTGGCCGCGCGGCCACGAGAAAACGCCGCTTCTGAGATACGAGATAAAGAGCAGGGAAGGGGCGGTGCTGGGTGTCGTGACGGTGGCGTGCCGCTACCGGGCGGTGGCGGCGGCGACGCTCTCGCGCGTGGCGCCGATGATTGTGGCGCTGATGGCGCTGGTGCTCTTCGTGGTCGTGATGGCGCAGCTGCCCTTCCTGCTCCATTCGAGGAGGATCGCCAGGATCCTGCGCGCTCTCGCCGGTTACGGCGGCGACCCGAAGGTTCGTGATGAACTGAACCGGATGGCGAGCTCGACCGGCGACGAGGGGGTGCGCTCGCTCATATCCACCGTATGCGGGCTCGTGGACAAAGAGCGCGAAGCGGCGGAGAGGGAGCAGGAGACGAAGGTGATGTGCGCGATAGGCAGCATAGCGTCGCAGGTGGCGCACGACATTCGCTCGCCGCTCTCCGTCATCAGCGCTTACGTTCAGAGGGCCGCGGCGGCGAACCACGCGAAGGGGGCAGGCGCAGACGAGGAGCTCTACCTCGGGGCCACCGCTCGGAGCGTGGAGAAGCTGATGGCGATGGCCGACGAGCTTCTCGACTACGCGCGGGCTTCGAAGGTGGATGCGCAGGAGACGGACCTGAGGCGCTATTTCGAGGAGCACGTGCTGCCCGAGATCAAGCGCGCGGCCTCGACGCGCAGCGTGAAGCTGTCGCTCGATCTGCCGGCGAAGGCGCAGGCGCGGATAGACGGGGCGAAGATGGGCAGGGCTATGGTGAACGTGCTGCAGAACGCTATCCAGTCGATAGAGCACGACGACGGCGAGATAAAGGTGCTGGCGAGGGCGGTTAGAGGGGAGCTTTCGATCGGCGTGGAGGACAACGGGAAGGGGATACCGGCGGAGAAGATGACGAAGATCTTCGAGCGCTTCAGCACGTTCGGGAAGGAGAAGGGGACGGGGCTTGGGCTTTCGTACTGCAAGCAGGTAATTGACGCGCACGGGGGGACGATTGACGTGAAGAGCGAGTGCGGCAAGGGGACGTTCGTCAATATAAGGATACCGAATTGTATTGTGGATACAGGAGATTCCTCGGCAGGTGGCAGTTGAGTTGCCCAAATTGCCGGATGCTCTCTTCGCTACGTTCGCTCGCTCAGGCGCCGCTCGCTTACTGCGCTCGTGCGCCGCTTAATTAAAGGCTACGGAAGGCGTCGCACTCGGACGCCGCTCAGAGAGCATCCGGCAATTTGGGCAATGCAATCACACCGATGGCCCCCGGTTCATAAAATCGAATTTTCAACTAATTGCCTCCGAGACGCCTTCACGGGGTCGATCCCTACGGAATGCTGCGCCCTCAAGTTATGGCGGAATTCAGGGGACATGATCCATTTTTTGCGGTTCTTCAAACAACGCGGCGCAAAAAATGGTTCGTGTCCCCTGAATTCGGCGTCCCCGGAAGCTTGCCTTTGTGGCCAAACGAGCCATCGGTGTGCTTGAATGCCGAAGCAGTCGGAGCCCTGAGCGAAGTTAAGGTGCTGCGCGTGCGGAGATGACCGGAGCAGCGACTGGTGTTTGGAGCTGCGAGGTCATGTCCGCTACAGCGCGGCACATATGATCGAAGACGCAGCGAAGGGGCTCCGACTGCTTCGGCCAAAAACCACACCTGCCGAGGAAACTGTAACACTTTTAAGGCCTGACCCCAATAGTTACTACAGATTTCGGGTCCCCCTTGACTACCGCCCGTTTAGCCCCTATCAGGGGCAGTTCACCGTTTCGTCGAAAGGGTTAAAGGGTTATGAGGAAAAGGGTTTTCAGGTGCATCTCCAGGTTCATCCTGCGCCACCCGAAAAAGATCGTGGCGGTCGCCGTGATCCTCGCCGCGGCGGGGGTGACTTACGCGGCGACGTCGATAAAGCTCAACGCGAACCTCGACGAGCTCGTTTCTGAGAAGCTCGAATACCACAGGAACTACCTGGAGTTTCTGCGTGAGTTCGGCGACGAGGAGTACCTCTATGTCGTGGCGGACGCCGGAGATGACCTGCCGCGCGCGAAGCTCTTCATGGAGAGCCTGGGCGGGAAGCTCGCGGGCAATCAGGAGCTTGAGCAGGTTATCTGGAAGATCGACAACCCCGCGCTCGAGAGGGGCTTCCTCCTCTACCTCTCGCCGGCGGAGCTCTCCACGCTGGAGTCGATGCTCACAGGCGGGCCGTTCGCGGTGAAGGGCATAGCATCATGGGACGGCTTCGCGCCCATGTTCGGCGCGCTCGCCACGCGCATAGCGGGGCCCGTCTCCCCCTCCGACGAGACGGAGCTTGCCACCGGCTTCGCGTTCATCGACGGCCTCATAGACGACATGGCCGCTGCGGTGGAGCGCGGGGCCCCTTACGCCTCGCGCCTCCAGGCGCTGTTCTTCGGCGGCGACGAAAGCTTCGACACCGACGGCTTCCTCAAGAACGGCCCTCTTCTGATGATGCTCATAATGCCGAAGAAGGACTACGGCACCGCGGCGGTAATCGAAAAGCCGCTGCGGGACATACGCGCGGCGATAGAGGAGACGAAGCGGGAGTTTCCGGGGCTCGACGCGGGCCTCACCGGCCGCCCGGTCCTTTCGGCCGACGAGATGGAGACCTCCAACCGCGACATGACTCTCGCTACTCTGCTGGCGGTCCTTTTCGTCTCCGCGATTTTCATCGTGACGTTCCGCGGGGTGGCAAGGCCGATGTGCGCGGTCGCCGCGCTCGTCATGGGCGTCTCGTGGACATTCGGCTTTCTGGCGCTTGCGATAGGGACGCTCAACATCCTCACGAGCGTCTTCGCCTTGATACTCATCGCGGCGTCTATAGAGTACTCGATCTACATAGTCGGCCGCTACGAGGAGGAGCTCGCCAAGGGGGGAAGCGTGGCGGGCGCGGTCGAGAGGACGCTTACGACCACCGCGATGGCGCAGCTCACGAGCGCGGTGACCACCTCAGCCGCTTTTCTCACGCTAATGTGGACGGACTTTCTCGCGATAGCGGAGCTGGGTCTCGTATCTGCCGCCGGCATAATGCTCTGCCTTGCCTCCATGACGATAGTGCTGCCGGCGATGCTCGTCATCCGCGACAGGCGGCTTAAGCCGGCCGCGCTGAAGAAGGTGAAATCGTTCGATCTGCCCTGGCTCGCCAAGCTCTACCGCAGGCCCTCCTTGGTGCTCGCCGGAGCTGTAATCGCGATTGCGGCGGTGGCGCCTTTCGCTTTGCGCATAAGCTTCGACAACAACCTGTTAAACCTCCAGGCCCGCGGCCTCGAGTCGGTGAAGTACGAGCACATGCTCATCGACAAATCCGGTGAGACGACCTGGTTCGCGCGCGCGGTTACGGAGACGGCGGCGGAGTCGCACGAGCTGGCCGAAAGGCTGCGCGCCCTGCCCAGCGTGCGCGGCGTGGACGACGTGGAGCGCATAGTTCCGCAGGGTCAGAAGGAGAAGATAGAGGCGGTCCGCAGGATGGCGCCGGCCTTCGAAGGGGTGAAATGGACCGATGTGAGCGAGCGGGTCAACGCCAAAAGGCTGATGTTCGAGCTAGGAAGGCTCGCGGCGAACCTCGACAGGCTGCAGGCCGCCGCCTTTTCCGCAGGGCGCGCGGAAGAGGTGGAAGAGATGGAGGCCTTCGCGGGAAAGATCAGGGGGCTTGTGAGGATGATAGACGAGGCCGACGCCGAGGCCCTCTCAAGGCTCGGCAGGCTGCAGAAGGAATTCTTCGAGGACATCCAGAAGAACCTTGGGATACTGGCCGGCGGGATGGACCCGGTGGAGATCGCGCTTGAGGATCTTCCGAGGGACGTCTCCGGCCGTTTCGTGAGTCCCGAGGGACGGTACTCGATGATGATATACCCGAAGGAGAACATCTGGGATCCCGACGCGCTCGCCCGGTTCGTGAACGAGTTGAGGTCAGTCGACGCGCGCGTCATAGGCACGCCGATAGAGGTGCACGAGTCTGGAAACCTCATGCGAAAGACTTTCGCGCGCTCGGCGGTCGCCGCGTTTCTGCTCATATGCGTTCTCGTGTGGCTCGACTTCCGCAGCCTGCGGGCGGCGGCGGTGGCGGTCGGAACCCTCTCCGGCGGCCTTCTGCTCCTCTTCGGCTGGATGGGGATATTCGGCATACAGTTCAACATGGCGAACTTCTTCGCGATACCCATACTCATCGGCACGGGAATCGATTTCGGCGTGCAGGTTACGCACAGGCTTAGGCAGGAGGCGTCGTTCGAGGCGATGGGCACCTCCACCGGCAGGTCGCTTCTGGCGACCGCGGCCGCGAACGGGCTTGGCTTCGGGATGATGATGATAGCGCATCACCGCGGCGTGGCGAGCCTGGGTCAGATACTCGCCCTCGGGTGCCTGTGCTGCCTGGCGTCGGCGCTCTTTCTGGCGCCGCCCCTTGCGGGGAGGCTCTCGTGGGGCAGGAGAAAAGAGGCGGCTGATATATGAAGAGGGCGCTGGGGATAAAGAGCCTGAGGATCAGGTCGGTGGGGTTGAACCTTTTGCTGATCGCCGTCGGTTCGGCCGTGACCGCGGTGGGGATAAACGCGTTTCTCGTGCCGCACAGGTTTCTGTCGAGCGGGGTGAGCGGGCTTTCGCAGCTGCTCTCCTATATGACGCCGGTATCGCTCGCCGTCTATATAATCCTTTTGAACATACCGATATTCATATTCGGCTGGCGATACGTCGGACGCGTGTTTGTAATCGGTTCCGTGGTGGGCCTTTTGACCCTGAGCGCCGCGCTCTACGCCACCGAGTGGATGGCCGGAATGGGATGGGCGCCGGAGCGCCTGCTCTCCGCCATCATCGGCGGCGCGCTCTCCGGTGGAGGCACGGGGCTCGTCTTCCGCGCGAACAGCTCGCACGGCGGGATCGACATCCTGGCCGCGGCGATAAAGAGGCGCTGGTCGCTCAGCATCGGGACTGTGGGCTTCGCGTTCAACGCGGTGATCGTGGTGGCGCTGGCCTTCGTCTTCGGTCTTCATGCCGGGCTGTATACCATAGTATCCCAGTTCGTAGGCTCGGTTGCGATCGACAAGTTCATGGTCGGCTTCGACACCGGCCGCGCCGTCTTCATAATCACCTCCGAGCCCGAGAAGATAGCGGACATGATCATAAAGAAGCTCAACCGGGGGGTGACATACCTCGAGGGGCAGGGGGCATACCTGGGACGGCGCGAGAGGGTTATCTACTGCGTCGTGTCGCGCTCGCAGCTTGCCCGGGTAAAGCACTACGTGCAGCTCAATGATCCGGAGGCGTTTCTGAGCATAGCCGAGGTGAGCGAGGTGCAGGGGCACGGCTTCAGGGCGGTGCCGATATGATTCCTCGCCAGGTGGCAGTTGTGAAGGCGCCGTCGATGCTCGTGTGATTTAACACAAAGCCTGCCGGTCGGTTCGCTCGCTCCGCGGCACTTCGCTCGCTATTCCTCACGAAAATATGGCCTGGGTTCAAATGCTTTGCCGGACAAGTAATGATGGGCAACTTGCGGATCTTCCTTCGTCAGCTCGCAAGTTGCGAACCCA
>DAONII010000099.1:0-5757 GCA_035405085.1 bacterium
GCACAGGCGTGGTGGAGATGATCGCTCTCTCCTCGCAGCAGTCCTCAAGGGTGACCACTTTATCTTCAAGCAGGGCATAGGCACGACCCCGGCTGCAATAAAGGTCTCCCGAAAGACCTATCTGTACCGCATCTGAATCAGCGTCCATATCACAATAGGCATTACCATCACCAAACGCAGCGCGGCGCTGGTTTCCATCATTTACCCCAAGCGCCAACAGTTCGGTGCATTCACGGTTCTCTCCCGTTTCGTCCAGCGCCCATGTGCACTCGGCGCCTATCTGCTCATACTTTATGCCCAGCTGTTTTCCGTATATGGCAACCGACTCCAGGCCGTCGTTGTTCGGGTCACCCTGCGCGCGGATAGAGAAGCCCCACAGCGCCATGATGCCGTTGGGATCGGCAGCGTCGACGGCCGCCTTCAGCTCGTCCCTGAAGACCACGCCCTCGGCCAGCTTCACGACCGCCTTTGCGCTGTCCACGCCCACCGTGCCGGCGAGGCTCAAGGCGCCGTCGTCGGAGCGGACGACGTCGTCGCTGTAGATGTAGACCTTGTACTCGAGCGGCGAAGATATTATCACCTCGCGCGGGCCGGCGGATATCAAGTCGGCTATCGCAACGCCCATGCCGAAGGATTTTTCAGGCTCGACGGTGCTGAGGAACTCAGGCAAAGCCATTTTAGCGATCGAGGCCGCCTCCACCTCGCCCGCGGAGAAGATAGCGCGCGGGCTCTCGAAGTCGCCGTCGCCGTAGAGGTACGCGCTGCCGGCCGTCACGACGCCGGGGGCGCCGATCAGGAGCTCGGTGACGCCGTCGCCGTCTATATCGCCGCCGGCGATGGAGTAGCCAAACGCCTTCCCCGTTCCGGCCGGGCTCTCTATGAGGTGCTTAGCCTGGGTTATCGGAGTGGTCGTAGGAAGCGGGGCCTTTGAAATCGAGGCCGCCTCATCTTCCTCCGCCGCGCCCTCGTGTATCGCCACCAGGGCTGCGGGGAAAGACGGGGGCTCTATCTCGCCCGCGGCATAGGCTACGGCGATGTCGTTCACGCCGTTTCCGGTCACGTCGCCCACGCCCTCTACCGCAAACATCCCTACATGAAGCCCTTCGACTTCTGCCCAGGCCACCACCTCGTCCGGCGGCTGAAGAATCGCATAGGCATCATCAAGAGTGAGCGCAAGCGGCAGATTTTCGCCGCCCTCGAAGACCGCGCCCGGGGTGCCGGCCTTCGTTACATCGACCACGCCGAAGATATCGTCTATCCCGTCGCCCGTAACGTCGCCCACCCAACGGGGCTCCACTGCCTGCCCGGCGACATCGATCGTAGTCTTTATTTCGGCGTTTCCATTTTCATCGAGGCCGTAGATTATAAGATACTTGTTGACATAAGCGAATTCCGAGCGGCCGTCGTTATCCACGTCCCCTATGTTGGCCGCATCCGTGGGGTAGAATTCACCTACCGGCCTGTAGAGGGGGAGCAGGCTCGAGGATAAACCGCCCAAGACGAAATCGAGCGGCGAATCGAGGTTGCCCATCAGAAGGCCGTTGAACGGGTACACGCCGCCGGATTGAGTAATGGGTTCTGCGGGATTAACAGGATCAGGTATCACCCTGTACTGTTTCACAAGCACCGGATCCGCCGCGCAGTCGCCGTTCGCATCCGCCGAATCGGGGGCGAACGTGACGGAGAAGGACTGCTCCTGCGCCATTCCCTCGTTCAGCGAAACCGGGAAGCCGGCCTTGAAGGTCACGCCGTAGGTTGCGCAGCTCTTCACCTGCGCGAAGAGCATGAGGGTGCGGCTATCTAGCCAGCGGCGGGTGGTGGAGAGCTCCTCGCCCTCCGCGTCGGTCACGGCTATGTAGTCCGCCGGGTCCCTCGCCGCGGCCTTGGCCGCGGATTTCGAGATAGAAGGCGCGATATCCTGGTCGAAGACGAAGCGCATACCGCGCGGGTCGGCGTCACTAGTGTCGAAGCCGGCCTGTATCGCCACCTCGACCGGCGTGTAGTCCTGCGGATCCGCGCTTCCGCCGCCTCCGCAGCCGGCTATCAGCGCAACCGCTCCGACGAGCACGAAGCAAGAGCCCAGCCTTCTCAAGAAACCGGTTTCGATCTTCATGGCACCCCCCTTGGAGCAGAACTCATTTCAAATCGACATCACCCGCGCCTGAAGCGCAGTGCTGCGAGAATGCGGAAGCTAGTCTTCCTGCCTGTCCCACAAAAGCGCCCTGTCCCACAAAAGCGCATTGAGCATCCAATCCTCAAACGCGCCTGGGCTCGTGTTTCTGATCTCCAGGTGATTGAGGTCCTTTTTGACGTCGAGGACGCCGGCTTTTTCCACAGCGGCCGCCGCGGCCGGGATGGCGCTGTCGCCGAAGAGCAGGAACGCGTAGCTGAATGCGCTCGCGTCATAGACATCATCCCCGCCTTCGACCACATTCAACGCGATATTTCCGAGCGGCCTAACCTCCTGTTTCATCGCGTTGCGGCCGTAGATAGCTATGTCATCGAGGCCGTTGCCGCTCATGTCGCCCATGTTCTTCATGGCAAAGCCCATGAGGCGGTAGAAGATCTGTGTGGGTTTCTCTAGCTCTTCCACAAGATGAGCCTTGCTAGCGGATGACACGTATGACGAACTGTCGGCTATCGTGAGTACCGCAAGCGCCTTGTCGGGGCCTATCTCCTCGGGCTCATCTCCCGCGCCGACCGCTCCGCTGAAGATGAGGACGCGGTTCTCAAGCGGCGAGCCAACGACCACCTGCGCGCCCCTTGCGGAGACTACGCTCGCCAGCTCTACGGCCATGCCGAAGCCCATCTCCAGATTCTCAGTCGGTATCGGATAGGCAACGGGACGTTTTTCCGCTGAGGCCGTTGCCGCACCTGCGAACGCGGCCAAGAGCCTTCCGCTTTCTTCGGCGTCATCCTTTTCATAGAGGTAGGCGAGGCCGGCCACCGATGGCACCGCAGACGGGGCGCCTACGAGTATCTCGGCGCGCCTGTTTCCTGCGGAATCCTTTTTCAGATCGACGTCGCCGCCCGCGAGCGACACGCCGAAGAAGCGCGTCGGGCCAACATCGCTGCCGTTTTCAGGGCCCTCTATAGTCCAGCTGTAAAGCCCCATCTCTTTCTCTACGGCGGAGCCCTCGTAGACGTAGATGTAAAATGCCGGCGTTCCACCTTCTTCAAACCCGGTTCCCACGGCCACGGCAAAGTCGCTCAGGCCGTCGCCGTTCACGTCGCCGACACCCGCGGCGTTCAAAACCATCGCGCCCTCTCCTAAGCCAGCGGGGGGGGTAACGGGTATCGCATCATCCTGGCCCAGCGCCCCATCAAGCCCGCCGGGCACGATATAGAGTTCCTGTACGCCAGCGCTTTCACCCTCTTCCCCTTCCCCCACAGGTTCGTCGCGTTCTCTGAATGCCATAAGGAGAACGTCTGCATATCCGTCGCCGTCGTAATCACCCAACTGACGGGCTATCATAATTCTCTCCGAAGGCTTTTCTTCTCCCGGAACCCATGCATCGAGGTCGGGCAGCAGGCCGTTTCCGATGGAGAGGATAGAGAACGGCTTTACCTCGGGATAACCGCCTGCTGAAGCGGCCATGGCAGCCTTGTCGCCGCCTGAGAAGTTGCCGACGTTGACCATGCCGGTTAGACTGAAAGTGACCAGATCGTAATCTCCATGCCTCCCATGCCTCATCGAAGGGCCGAGCTTCAGACCGCTGCCGGCGAGCTTCGAACGCGCCTTCCACAGCCCCCTGGGGATATCATGGAGCGATACCGGCTGCGTTATGCCGGCTACGTCGGACCCGAAGAGGATGATCGCCTCGCCCATGCCGGCGCTAACACATCGGCCCCCATTCTGCGGATCGCAGTTGAACAGCTGGTTCACAAACGGGTGATCGGCCAGGCCGTCGCCGTCGGCGTCGAACTTATCCGGGCCGCTCTTTATTCCGCTGACGACCGCGTCTATATCGGGAAAAACGGCTGAAGCGGCTTTTCCCGCCAGCGCGCTTTCGGAAGGGCTGATCGTGGGAGTGAACGACATGGACAACTGGACGTCGAAGGTCTCAAGCGGTGGAACCTGCGCAGTGACGTATATGGTGCAACAGGTATCTTCGACGACGCCCCAGTCGGCTATGAGATCGTCGCCGTTTATATTCCTCACGAAGATTTCCCCGTCGTACACGCCGCCCGCCTCCTCCTCGGTGACGTCCTTCGCGGCGTCGCCGTCGAGGTCGAATTCCATGTAGCGCGCGTCGGCGCTCTCGGTGTCGAAAGCGGCCTGCACGAGCGAATCATCGCCGCCGCCACCGCCGCCGCCGCTGGAGCTGCCACCGCCGCAGCCGGAAAGGCCTACGGCCGCTGCGAGCATGAGTGCGGTAAAGGATGCGAGCAGGAGGAATCGGACTCTCGAGGAAACGATCTCTATTGATGATACGGTGCTCTTCATGGCCCCCCCCTTCTCATGTGCTTTCAGGTCGACTACGGGCCTTTTACAAGCATGAAGCGTGCCAAGTTCAGGAGGGGGTGGGGTTATGCTATTTATTTGTTTTATAAGATTTTTTTTTAAAACGATCGCCAAAAAAACAGGTGCCATTTATAGCAAATACCAAAAAAGAAGCTCTTTTTGACGAATAATTGACGCCCTGATTTTCGACCTCCTGGTCCACATAACTGTTTGCAATTTAAAGTGTTTTGAAATGTACGAATCTCGGCAGGGCTGGGCTGCTCGAAATCGTGGGTTTTTTTTTACATGAGGGGAGTATTGGAAAATCAGGGGGTTAGAGAGGAGGGGAAGATGAGTGTCGGTGTATTGACGCTCCTCGGCAGGTGTGGTCGGGGGCCTAAATTGACGGACACTCTCTTCGCTACGTTCTAAGCGCAGTGCCAAGCTGATTCTCTGCTATTTAATGAGCCGAGGTTCTTCTCGCTACGCTCACCGCCTCAGACGCCGGCGGTTCGCTGCGCTCGTGGTACGCTTAATATATGGCTGCTGAATGCGTACCACTCGGACGCCGCTCGAAAAACCTCGGCTCATTAAACAGCTGATACGAAACAATTCAAAACCAGCTGGTGCTCTAAACGCCGCTCAGAGAGTGACTGCCAATTTAGGCCATACAAACACACCGATGCCTCGTTTTTGCACAAAGGCGGTGGTGAGGATGGCTGCTCCGGTCATCTCCGCACGCGCAGCGCACAAACTACACTCGCGGGCAATCGTCGATTTTGCAGCCGAGCACACCGATGCCTCACTGTTTGATAAAGGCAAAGGCAGGGCAATTTGTAGTAAAAACCGGGGTCAGGCCTTTAAAGTGTTACAGTTTAATCGGCAGGTGTCGGTGCAGGGCCAAAGCAGCTGGGCTTCTTCGCTTCGTTTACTATTCACATGCGTCGCGCTGTAGCGGAGGTTTTCGCCAGGTGAGGGGGTTAGAGACTCTCCGCCAAGAGCTCCGCTATATCCTTCACCTCCACATCCTCCGCGCCCTTTTCCTTAACCGCGTCGGAGAGCATCGTGAGGCAGAACGGGCAAGCCGAGGCGACGGTGGTGGCGCAGGTGTCGCGCGTGACGTCCCCCAGCCTCACGTGGTTGATGCGCATCTCCCCGCGCTCCTCCATCCACATCGCGCCGCCGCCGGCGCCGCAGCAGCGCCCACGCTCGCGCGAGAGTGAGATCTCCTGCGTGCGAAGCCCCGGCAGGTTCTTAAGCACCTCGCGCGGCGCGTCGTATATCCCGTTGTAACGCCCGAGGTAGCAGGAGTC
>DAONII010000100.1:0-5738 GCA_035405085.1 bacterium
TGTTCGAGCAGATCTCGCAGGTGAACTGCTTCGTCCTCAGCGCCTCCGCGCACAGACGCACCGCGCTTGTTCCGTAGCGTCCCGCCTTTCTTTCGTCGAACGCTACGAGCGCGGCGCCCAGTGCGCCGGAGATACAGCCCGCGGAAGAGGTGAAGGCCTCCCCCTTCAGCTTCGCTTCGAGCGCCGAGACGACCGCCCTGTTCTTTGAGACCCCTCCGAGGAACAAGACGCGCTTTCCCATCGGGTAACCGGCGGAGACCTTGTCCAGGTAGTTCGAGACCACGCTGACCGCGAGCCCGGCGCAAAGGTCCTTTTTGGATGCGCCGTTTTGCTGATGGGAGACCAGGTCCGAGTCCATGAATACCGTGCACCTGTTCCCAAGCGGGGAGGGGGAAGCCGACGCGAATGCCTCGTCCTCGAATTCACGATCCAGCTTTACGCAAAGCCTCGCCGCCTGTTCCTGAAGAAAGGCCCCGGTCCCGGCGGCGCACACCCTGTTCATCGCAAAGTATGAGGCCCGGCCATCCTCGAGCCTTATGAACTTGGCGTCCTGCCCTCCGATCTCTACGACGGTGTCGACGCCGGGGAGGAGGACGGTCGCGGCTCGCGACTGCGCGGTTATCTCGTTGACCACGACGTCGGCGCATATGAGGCTTCCTATGAACCGGCGCCCGCTGCCGGTGGTGGCGGCTCCCCTTATTTCGAGGGCCTGCAGGCGGGGGTCCTCCATCATCTCCTTCAGCACGCGCTGAGGCTTTCCGTCCGAGAACCTGTAATCGGAATGGAGGATTCCCCCCGGGCCGACCGCGGCGACCTTGACCGAGACGGAGCCGATGTCCACGCCCAGATAGACGCCGTCGATCCCAAGCGAGGAGAGGTTTGGATCGATCGGCCGAGTCGCGGGGGGGACGAGCGGCGATGGCTTCTCCGCGGGGCCTCGTGTTTCCGGTTTTTTCTCCAGCGCCCCGGGTCTAGTGCGGCCTCTGCAGGATTCGGCGGCTATCATGGCCGCGCCGATCGCCCCCATCACCCTGTAGTGCACCGGCACGACGAGCTCGTCGTCCTTCAGACGGAGTATCCTCTTGAACGCGCGGGCCAGGCCTTCGTTTGCGGCCACGCCCCCCTGAAAGGAGACCGGTCGCGGCAGGTCTCTCCCGCGTATCATGTTGGAACTGTAGCTCCTGGCCAGCGCTTCGCAGAGGCCGGCGACGATATCCGGGAGCGCCCGCCCCTCCTGCTGGTGGTGCGTCATGTCGCTCTTGGCGAAGACCGCGCAGCGGCCGGCTATCGGCACAGGGTCTGAGGATTCGAGCGCGAGCGAGGCAAACTCCTCTATGGAAAGACCCAGCCTTGCCGCCTGCTGGTCCAAAAAGGCCCCGGTCCCGGCCGCGCAAAGCTCGTTCATCGCAAAGTGTGCGACGCCGCCTCTGCGAGCGAGCCCCTCCTCTTTTGCAGCGCCCGTTCTCTCCGAATCCAGCAGTATGAGCTTCGAGTCCTGCCCGCCGATCTCTATTATCGATTCGACCTCGGGGTGGAAGGCCGCGCATGCGGCCGCCTGCGCGGTGATCTCGTTTACCGGCGCGGCGCTGATCATCTCCTTCACGAGCTCGCGCCCGCTTCCGGTTGCGCCGACCGGGCACCCCCGTGCCTGAGGGAACCTCTCCATGATCTCAGCGAGGAGTTCGGCGATTGCTTCGCGCGGAGCGCCCGCCACGCGCCTCCAGCGGCAGAAGAGCACCTCTCCGGACGAATCCAGAAGTGCAGCTTTGAGTGATATGGAGCCGAGGTCTATCCCCAGCGAGCGGTTATCTTCAGCCATAAGGAGAGGGATATCTATCAGATATGTGGGAGGCATGGCAACACGTCAGTACCTCTTCGTCCACTCTATGAGCGCCGTGCCGCCGGTTATCGCCGAAGGGTCGGAGTCGGTCCCGTAGCTCGTGGTGATCCTCCACCCCTTGCCGATCCTCTGGCGTATCCCAACCTGTTTCGTCGTTCCGCCCGTCTCGGTTATGAGCGAGGTCTTTTTCCCCAGCTTTATCCTCGCGGAGAAGGCCTTAGTCTGCGGATTGTAGCCGACGCTCTGGATCGGCGTCGAGGCCAGGACAAACATAGACGTCAGCGCGAGCGCCCTGTCCGCTATGGCCGCGCTCATGCTCCCGACCGAGGATGCCCCCTCCTCGTCGAGCGAATCCGCCGGCTCTCCGTAGATGAGGGTCGATATGATGTCCCCTTCGGATAGCGGCGGATTGGATACGAGCGTTATTGCCGGGCTCTCCATCAGCCCTGCGACCAGAAGGCTTATGACGTATCCGCCGGTATCTATCGTGAACGAGCCCTTTACGGTGCTCTCGTCCGCGGGCTTTTTGAGCTCTATATCCAGGCTGTCGACCTTCGCCTTGCGCCTGAAGAGCTCCACGGGAAATTTGTTTATCGCTACTCTGCCGGTGCTGCCGTCTCCGTCCACGTTGAGATCGAGCTCTATCGGCACGAAGTCGGGGGTTATGTTCGAGAGTATCCTGACGGGCTTCCCCTCGGGGCTGGCGACGTGAAGCCTCCAGGAGATTGCCGGATCCTTTCCGCTTTTTTTTGGTCCTTCCGGCGCCTTCAGCTCTATCCGGCTGTCGTCGGACAGCTGCGGCAGGGTCGCGAGCGCGAGGTTCGGAAGCTGAAGCTGGACGTCCTCGAGCTTGACTTCCAGGTCGAGCGAAGCGTTTTTCATGCCGGCGCCGCCGAAGGAGAACACGAACTCCCCGTCGCTCTCGGTGAATATCCTCTGCTCCTTCGATTCAAGTCGAGTGGAGAGCTTCGCCGGAAATCTGGCCTTGCCGGTGGACGTGGACATGCTCCCAGTGAGGGCGAAGTCTATCACGCCGTCCATGATGTTGAGCGGGGCGGGGACCGGCCACGGCGTGGAGGCCAGCGCCCGCTCGAGCCTCGAAAAGCTCTCTATTACGAAGTGCACGTCGAAGTCCGTGGAGACCTTCCAGTTGTCGGGAGGTTTTGAGGGCACGCCGGAGAAGGAGGCCCCGACCTTGCCGCGCGTGCTGACCAGCTTTCCCTTAAGCGGCACCATCGATGCGTTCAATCTGCCCTCGATCTTCTGGTCCATGTCCGGCATGAAGAAGGTCTCGGCCTCGCCCGATATGTTCATAGCGATGCTTCGCGGCAGCTCGTAGAAAGGGTCGAGCTCGCCGGGAAGGGCGAACTCCTTTATGCCGGCCTTGACGGAACAGTTTAGAGAGAGAAATCCCCGGTTTTTTTCCCTGTCCGTCCTCGTAAGCTCAATCCTGCAGTTGGATACGGATGCGGAGGTTATCTCCTCTGAAAACCCGCTCAGCGATCCAAGGGCGGAAAGCTCTATCCTGTCCTCCGACAGAGAGCTCTTAAGCTCGCCTTTCGCCCTGGTGGAACCTTGTGCGAAAACGACCGTGGCCTTTCCGTCCGCCCGGCTTCCGTCGGCGGAGGAGAAAGAGGCGTCGAGCTTCGCGCTGCCAGATCCTCCGAGCTCGGCGCTGCCCTTTGTCAAAAGCGACCAGTCGCCGGCCCTGAACCCCGATTTGCTCTTCGCCGACGCCCAGAGGTCTATTCGGGCTTTTGACTCCGCTTCCCGCACTTCCGTTTTCAATTCCACGCCCTCTATCGAGTGATCTTCGCCGGCCTTCAGCGCGGCGTACAACGAACCCGAGATCGAGGCATTGCCTGCATCTATCTCCAGCTTCACTATGTCCAGGTTCATGTCATGGAATCTCGTCTTGGAGAGAAAAGAGGGAAGCGCGATAACCGGGAGAGGGAGCTCGCCCGAGGGGGGTTTTTTCTCCTCGTCCTTTTCGAAGCGCAGGTGCACCTCGCCCCCCTCGACGACGACCGGCCCCAGGGCCTTGAGGGTGGGGACCATGCGGTCGACGCCTATCCTGAACGCGAGCTTTGCCCTCGAGAAGCAGGCGCGCTCCACGTTCGGGCTGAGGCTTGCGCACATGCCTTCGAAACCGAATCGCATAGTCTTGTCGAGCAAGCCGTGCGATTCAAACGAGAAGGATGCTTCATCCCATTTTATTTCCACCCCGGCCACCTTCAGCTGGCGCGCCGCCATGTCCATGGTGGTTTTGTTTATTATGAGCGAGGGGTTCAGAAGGATGGTCAACAGCAGTCCTGTCACGAGGACTATTGTAGCCACCAAAACGATGATGAGAGTTATGACCGCCTTCTTCATCCTAGAATTCCTCGCCGAGGCTTATGTAGTACTGCCAGCCGCCGGGCCGCCCGGCAAGCGCGCTCTTGTCGTTTATGAGGTAGCCGTGCGCCGCGTTCAGCCTCAGCGTGCCGACTATCGACGGCCAGCGAATCCCCAACCCCGGAGACCAGTACGCGGGGAAGTCGAGCCGAAGCGACCGCTGCCCCATCGCCGCGAAGTCCGCAAAGATTATCGGCTGGATGTTCAGCGGCAGTATGTTCGCGATCCTGAGTTCGACGCCCGCGTACAGGGAGGTCAGCGCCCCGCGGTCGGCGGCCGGCAGCTGCTTTCGGCTGAATCCGCGCACGTCCTGAGATCCGCCCAGGTAGTAGAGAAACTGCGGAGGCAGGCGTGCAAAGGAGGCGCTGTTGTCGTTCACTATCGTGGTGCCGGCTTGCCCCCTGACGGCCAGGATGAAGAGCGGAGGATCGAAGCCGTCTATGCTCCAGAGCGCCTGGCCCTTGAGCGTCAGCTGCTGAGCGGTGATGCTGGAGATTATGCTGTCGTGGTTTAAGTCCACGCCGGCGGAGACGGTATATCCCTTCACCGGGTCGAGAATGTTGTACTCGAAATCATGGCTGGTGACATCGAATCTGGCGCTGGCGGACAGGAAGTGGGTCATTCCCCTGGCCGCGCCTGAATAGGTATGGGTGAAGTTCAGCTTGGGCCCGAAGGCGGCGCGAAAGTGCGCGCTGTTGCTCTCCCAGGTCACAGCCGGAGGCACGAAGACGTCGATCGCGGTGTAACGGTAGCGGGATTCGTTTACGTTCCTGTTCGTGAGCGACGGATTCAGGTGCCAGCGAGAGGGGAAGGGCAGCGGGTAGAGACGGCCCTGGAGCGTTATGTTCTGCTTGCGGTAGGTGCCCCAGCCGGTGACCATGAACGACGAACCGTTTTTCCCCAGCCTGGCCATCTTCCAGGTCGCCTTCACCACGAAGTAGTCCTCGGAGTTCGCTCCGAATCCTATCGAGAAGAGCCGGGTGGGGCCCACTATGTTCTGCTGTTTCAGCAGGGCCCCATCGGGCGTGCACTCGGTGCGGAAGTGGCTGCTCTGAAAGATGCCGTCCTCCTCTATCCTCCTCGTGGTGAGCGTGAGCTTGCGGTAATCGTATGTGTCGCCCAGCCTGAACGCGTCGAAGCGCCTGAGCGTTCCGGGCCTTAGGCCCTCCAGCTCCCCTTCGTCGACGTCGAATATTTTCATCTGTTCGCCAGGTTCCAGGTGCAAAACTATATCGCCGGTATCGGCTCGGGCCGAGGATGAAACGCGCGGGCAAGCGTAGCCGTCGGACTTGAGCTGCCCCTGCGCCCACTTCTCGCAGCTGTTGAGAAGGGAAGGGGTGAGGATCGCACCCCTGATGCCGCGGCGTCGGTCCACGCGAAAATCAGAAGGGGGAGATCCGTCTACCGAAACGCTTTTCACCTTCGTCTTCGCTCCCGGCCTGACGATTACGGATTCGCCTTTGTTCTCGAACTCGGGGTAGAAATAGCCGCGCCCCTGGAGCGC
>DAONII010000101.1:0-5723 GCA_035405085.1 bacterium
CGGCTTCTTCGCCTGCTGCGCCTTCGATATCGCCGCTGATACGGAGCCGGCGCAGGCGATGTGGTTGTTCTTTATGAGGTAGTGGTCGTAGAGGCCGGTGCGGTGGTTCGTGCCTCCGCCTGTGCGGACTGCCTGTTTTTCCAGGAGGCGCCACCCTGGGGTTGTCTTTCGGGTGTCGAGGATCTGGACGTTCATGTCGCGCACCGCGTGAGCGAAGAGGTTTGTGACGGTGGCGATTCCGGAGAGCCTCTGCAGGAAATTGAGCGCGGTGCGCTCGCCCGCCAAAAGAGACCTCGCCCTGCCGTCCACCACGGCGATTATGTCGCCGCTCTCGCAGCGCGTTCCGTCGGCGCGCTTGCTGTCCCAGGCTATTCCGGGGTCGATCGTCTGGAAGACGCGCCTGGCGACGTCGGTGCCGGCGAGAATCAGCGACTGCTTTGCCGTTATCCGGCCGACCGCGGGGCGGCTGTCGTCGACGATAGCTGCGCTCGTGATGTCGCCTGTGCCGATATCCTCGGCGAGAGCCATGTCGATGAGCTTCTGTATCGATTCGTGCATCGCAAAATCCTATTCCATGGATTCGACCTTGGCAAGCGCCTCGTTCAGCTTCTCGAGCTTGTCGCTGGCCGCGCGCACCCGTGCCCGCTCGCGCTCCACAATCTCGGGGGGCGCTCCCGATACGAAGGATTCGTTTGCGAGCTTCTTTTCGACGGACGCTATTTCGCCCTCCGCCCGTCCTATCTCCTTCGCGAGCCTTGCCTTTTCCGCTTCGACGTCGATCAGGCCGGCCATCGGGACGGAGACGGTCTGGTTCGCAGTCACGGCGGTGGCAGCTTTCTTCGTCTCCGGGGGTTCCTTGCCGTTCTTAAAGCATGTGTGTTTGTCGACTCGGGCAAGGAACTGGACGTAGGGGGCGTGTTCCTGCGCCCGGATCGCAAGCCCTTCGTCGGAGAAGCCGGAGAACGTCTGAGGGATGCGCCTGCCCGGCGCGACGTTGCTCTCGCCGCGGATGTTTCTTATCGCCTCGACAGGTTCCATTACCATCGTTTCGAATTGCCCGCGCTCGCTAACGAAGGGTATCTTCTCGCCCTTCTCTGTATCGGTTCTGGTTGGATAGCCCGTGACGATGAGCGGCTTGGCGCCCGGGTTCAAACTCGCCCATATCTCCTCGGTTATGAACGGCAGGAACGGGTGGCAGAGTTTGAGGATCTCCGACAATGCGTGCCTAAGCGTGTGCTGTGTCGCACGCGCCCTCTGATCCCCGTTCCCGGTTCCCCGCTCCCTGTTTCCGAGCGAGAGCTTCGCGCCCTCCAGATACCAGTCGCAGAATTCGTTCCAGACGAAGCGATAGAGCTCCTGCGCCGCGACGCTGAAGCGGAAGTTTGCAAGCTGTTCTGTTACGGTGTTCGTCGTCTCCTGGAGCCGGGAGAGTATCCACTTGTCTGCGAGCGATAGGTTTTTTTGAATTTCTTCGCCGACCCCCGTTCCCCGCTCCCCGTTCCCCGATCCCTGTTCCAGGTTCATCATCGCGAAACGCGAGGCGTTCCAGAGCTTGTTGCAGAAGTTGCGCCCCATCTCGAACTTCGATTCGGAGAGCTTTAAGTCCTGCCCCTCGGTCGAGAGGACCACCAGTGAGAAGCGCATCGCGTCGGCGCCGTATTTTCCGATCACGTCGATCGGGTCGATACCGTTTCCGAGCGACTTGCTCATCTTGCGGCCCTGTTCGTCGAGGATCGTCCCGTGGATGTAGACGTCGCGGAAAGGTACGTCCCCCATGAACTTGAGGCCGGCCATGACCATGCGCGCGACCCAGAAGTAGATTATTCCGCGGTCCGTCGAGAGCGCGTCGGTGGGGTAGTAGTTATGAAGCGCGGGGGTTTTCTCCGGCCAGCCCAGGGTAGAGAAGGGCCACAGCCACGAGGAAAACCACGTGTCGAGGACGTCCTCGTCCTGCACCAAACTCGTGCCTCCGCAATGGGGGCACTTCGCCGGCGTCTCCCGCGCCACGATCGGCGGACACGAAGACTCGAGATTCGAGACCCGAGATCCGAGACCCGCTTCACTGCCTTTCGTCTCGAGCCTCGTGTCTCGTGTCTCGTGTCTCGTGTCTTGCGTCTGGCCCTGGCAGTACCACACCGGTATCCGGTGACCCCACCAGATCTGGCGCGATATGCACCAGTCGCGCGCGTTCTCGAGCCACGAGAGGTAGAAGGACTCCCAGCGTTCGGGGTGGAAACGGATCTTTCCCTCCTCGGTGGCCCTGATCGCCGCTTCGGCCAGCGGTTTCATCTTCACGAACCACTGGTCGGAGAGCCACGGCTCTACGGTCGTGTGGCAGCGGTAGCAGTGCCCGACCGCGTGCGCGTGATCTTCGATCTTCTCGAGGAGGCCGGCTCGGTCGAGTTCCTCCACGATCTTCCTTCTGCACTCGGCCGTCGTCATCCCTGCGTATTTCTCGCCGGCCTCCTCGCTCATCGTCGCGTCCGCGTTCATCACGTTGATGCGCGGCAGGTTGTGGCGCTCGCCTATCTGGAAGTCGTTCGGATCGTGCGCGGGGGTCACCTTCACCGCGCCGGTCCCGAAGGCGGCGTCGACGAAGTCGTCCGCGATTATGGGTATCTCGCGGTTTGTCTCCGGCAGGTGCGCCATCTTCCCCACGAGCGAGGCGTAGCGCTCGTCCTTCGGGTTCACCGCGATTGCGGTGTCGCCGAGCATCGTCTCCGGGCGCGTCGTCGCCACCACGACGTAGCCCCGTTCCCTGTTCCCCGTTCCCTCTTCCCTAAGCGGATAGCGTATATGCCAAAGGTGGCCGCGCTCGTCCTTGTGGTCGACCTCGTCGTCGGCGAGCGCCGTGTGGCAGCGCGGGCACCAGTTGACTATGTACTTGCCGCGGTAGATGAGCCCCTCGTCGTAGAGGCGCACGAAGCACTCGCGCACCGCCTTCGAGAGGCCGTCGTCGAGCGTGAAGCGCGTTCGCTCCCAGTCGCAGGAGCAGCCCATCGCCTCGAGCTGCGTAAGGATCCGGTCGCCGTAGAGCTCCTTCCACTCCCAGATCCGGCTGATGAGCGCCTCGCGGCCGATCTCCTGGCGGCGCTTCTTCTCCGTCTTCAGTATCTCGCGCTCGACGACGTTCTGCGTCGCGATCCCCGCATGGTCGGTGCCGGGTTGCCAGAGCGACGCATACCCGCTCATACGCTTCCAGCGTATGAGGATGTCCTGGAGGGTATTGTTGAGGGCGTGCCCCATGTGCAGCGCGCCGGTGACGTTCGGCGGCGGGATGACTATGCAGTAACGCTTTCCCGATGGGGCGTCCGGGGCGTGGAAGTTGCCGCCGTTTTTCCAGAAACCGTACCACTTCTCCTCAACTGCCTTCGGGTCGTAGGTCTTGGATAGTTCTGAGGGCATCGTCATGGCCTTTCCGTGGAAAAACAGCGAAAATGCTTAAGAAATTCGAGTGGATATGTCAACAGCCGCAAAGGGAAGGGGAGCGTCCCACCGGATCCGATCGGGAACGCTCCCCCTCCGTTTGTGATAAGAGCGTCTATTTTCCGAGAACGGCGACTATGGTCTTCAGCGCCTCGGCGAGCTCGTCCTTTGTGATGACGAGCGGCGGGGCGAAGCGGATCGTCGTGCCGTGCGTGTCCTTCGCGAGGATCCCGCGGTGCATGAGCTCCTCGGAGAAGGGGCGGGCCTTTTCGTGCAGCTCGACGCCCGTGAGGAGCCCCTTGCCGCGGATCTCCTTTACGCGCGCGATATCCGCCTTGCGGATCTCGCCACGGAAGTAGTCGCCGAGCTCCGCCGAGCGTGCCGGCAGGTTCTCGTCGACGATGACGTCGAGCGCCGTGGATGCGACCGCGCACGCGAGGGGGTTGCCTCCGAATGTCGAGCCGTGGTTTCCGGGCTCGAAGGCGGCCATCATGATTTCGTCGTCGGCCACGATCCCGGAGACCGGGTAGACGCCGCCGCCCAGGGCTTTGCCCATCGTGATGATGTCGGGGCGCACGCCTTCCCAGTCGGAGCAGAACATGCGGCCGGTGCGGCCGAAGCCGGTCTGGATCTCGTCGCAGATGAGCAGCACGTTATGCTTTTTCGTGATCTCGCGGCATTTCTTCAGATACCCCTCGGAGGGGACGAAGACGCCTGCCTCGCCCTGGATCGGCTCCACGAGGAACGCGACGGTGTTCGCGTCTATCGCCTTCTCGAGCGCTGCGGCGTCGTTGTACGGGATGATCTCAAAGCCCGGCGTGAAGGGACCGAAACCGGTCTTGCAGTCGGGGTCGGTCGAGAAGCCGACTATCGTAGTCGTGCGGCCGTGGAAATTCCCCTCGCAGCAGATGATCTTCGCCTGTTCTGCCGGAATTTTCTTCTTCGTATAGCCCCAGCGGCGCGCGGCCTTGATCGCCGTCTCAACCGCCTCGGCGCCGGTGTTCATCAGGAGCGCCTTGTCGTAGCCGGCAAGCTTCGTGAGCTTTCGGCAGAAGGGGCCCATCCTGTCGTTGTGGAAGGCGCGCGAGGTGAGGGTGAGTTTGTCCGCCTGGTCTTTGAGAGCCTTGATGATTTTCGGGTGCCGGTGGCCCTGGTTTACCGCCGAGTAAGCGGAGAGCATGTCGATGTAGCGCTTCCCCTCGACATCGGTGACCCAGATCCCCTCCGCCTCGGAGATGACCACCGGAAGCGGGTGGTAGTTGTGCGCGGAAACCTCTTCGACTTCGCCTATGAACTGTTCTGTCCTCGTCATCTCTTCTCCTTTTGTCTTTCAGCGTTGAAACAGGCTCTTTATGCCGAACCAGAAGTTTTCCTTCTTCTCCCTCATCCTGCGCCACGTGTAGGGCAGCCAGGCCCTGCCGAACGGGACGTAGAGCCGGAGCCGCCAGCCCTCCGAGACGATTTGCCTCTGGAACGACGGCCGGATACCCAAAAGCATCTGGAACTCGAACCGGTCCGGAGGTATTCCCTGCTGCCTGGCGAAGTCGATCATCTCGCGAATCAGGGCCTCGTCGTGCGTAGCTATCGCGTGGTACTCGCCGGATGTCAAAAGGCGCTTCGCGAGCGAGGCGAACTGGTGCCTTATTTCGGGCGTCTCCTTGTAGGCCGTCTCCGCGGGCTCCTTGTATGCCCCCTTGCAAAGGCGGATCGTCGTGCCCCGGCCGATGAGGTCCACCACGTCCATCGGGGTGCGCCTGAGCATCGCCTGCAGGACCGCGCCGACCGGCGTCGCACGCGTGCGCTTCAGGCGGTTCACGATGTCGAGCGTCGCCTGCGTGACGTCGGAGCCCTCCATGTCGACGCGAACGAATCCGCCGGTCTCCTCCGCCGCTGCGACTATCTTGCTCATGTTCGCGAAGCAGAGCTCGGGGTCTATGAGGAGCCCCATCTGCGTTAGCTTGAGCGATACGTTGCGGTCGAGGTTGCGCTCCTTCAGGGCGCGCAGCATCACGACGTACTGGTCGGCCGCGATCTTCGATTCCTCGGCGCTCTCCACGCTCTCGCCCAGGTGGTCGAGCGTTGTTAAAAAGCCCCCGGCCTTCAGCGCCGATGTGGTTTCGAGAGCGTCGGCAAGAGTTATGCCGGCTATGAACCGACGTGCGAAGGGGATGAGCAGCACGGAGAGCAGCGACCCGAAGCGCCTGGGTGCGCTGCCCGCAGTCGAGGATTTCTGAGGTATCGGTCCGCCTCCCGCGTCATGAACGCCTGTCGCCATAGCGGCCTCCAGCTTAAGAATA
>DAONII010000102.1:0-5719 GCA_035405085.1 bacterium
CCTCTTCCGGCGTAGGACCCATGTGGAAGGAACACGGGGCCTTCCTGGAAAAGGCGGCGTCCTCCGGCAAGGAGATCTACGTGAAGATCGTGGTCACCTCCAGGACCACCGACCGCGATATCGGAGAAGCGATACGCCTCGTCTCCAACACGAACCGGTTCATCCCCGTGGTCATTCAGCCGGCCTCTCCAACGCCTGCATTTCACATGCCGGCCTCCAGAGACCGTATAGACTCGATCGTAAGGCTCTTCGGCGCCTGGCTTCCCGACGTGCGCGTGATGCCGCAGATGCACAAGGAGTGGGGAATCCTCTGAGAGGCCCGCGGGCGCTGACAGCTTACAACTTGCCATGCAGCCCCCCTTGGGATATCCATCAGCCATGATATCACGCGAGGAATACGAGAGCAGGGAGGAAAAGGTGCTGGCCCCTTATGCGGCACTGAGCGGAAAAAGCCGCGGCCGCAAATACGAGGAGCCGCTCTGTCCGTTCCGTTCGATGTTCCAGCGAGACCGCGACCGGATAGTTCACTGCCAGGCATTCCGTCGCCTCGAGTACAAGACGCAGGTCTTCGTGAATCACGAGGGCGACTACTATCGCACGAGGCTCACGCATACGCTCGAGGTCGCCCAGATATCCCGGGGGCTGGCCAGGACGCTTCGCCTGAACGAGGACCTCGCGGAAGCTATCGCCCTGGCACACGACCTGGGGCATACCCCGTTCGGCCACCGAGGGGAGGCCGCGCTCAACTCCCTGATGGCCGACGAAGGGGGCTTCGAGCACAACAGGCAGAGCTACAGAGTCGTAACGCTCCTTGAAAAACGCTACCCCGATTTCCCCGGCCTGAATCTATCAACCGAAACGCTGGAGGGTATCGTCAAGCACGTCGGAGAGTACGACTCGCCGGCCACGGCCGGCATGGACGTCTCCCTCACATCTTTTCCTTCGCTCGAGGCTCAGGTCGTGAACGTGGCGGACGAGATCGCATACATGAACCACGACCTTGACGACGGCCTCGAGTCCGGGATGCTTCGCGCTGAGGACCTCGGACAGGTGTCGATCTGGCAGGAGGCCAACGCCACCGCAAGAAAGGGTCACCCGGATCTCGGGAGAAGGCTCTCCAAATACGGCACGATCCGTGGGATAATCCACATGCTGGTCACGGACCTGCAGGCCGAGACGAAGCGCCGCATCGAAGGATCGGGGGTAGATTCGATCGACGATCTGGGGAAAATAAAGGAACCTCTGGTAGCATTCAGCGCCGAGATGTCCGTGCGCACGAAGCAGCTCAAGGATTTCCTTTTTGCGAACCTATACCGCCACTACCTGGTCGAGAGGATGGCCGACAAATCGACCCGAATCCTCTCCGCGCTCTTCCACACCTACCTGAACAACCCCAAGGTTCTGCCTCCCCGCCTGGAGAGGACGATAAGGGAGGAGGGTCAAGCCTGCAGACGCATCTGCGACTACATAGCGGGGATGACCGACCGATACGCCCTCTCGGAGTATGCGAAGCTCTTCGACCCGAACGAACGGGTCTGACGTACCCCCTTAAAATAGGCAGCTCAACACGCCGTGTCAAAGGCGACGCGGCGCATATTGTAAACGGGCGATTCGCATGTTCCCCTCTCGAAAACAAAGGGGAGGAGCAACCATGAAAACATACGCGCTGATCCTGCTAGCAACGATGCTGATATGCGCCCCTGCTGCGGCGGCTGATGCGGAGGGGATTAAACCGGCGTCTGAACAGAAAGCCGACCTTGACATCTCGATTACCGTCAGATTTCCCACCCTGCCGGACGCGCCCTCGTTCACCGCGGGCGGCACCGGTCCCGTGGAGTACAGCTTGAGGGGAACGGGCGCCATCATAAAGGGCGAGTCCCTGCCCAGATTGTCGTTCGAATCAAACGGGCCGATCGGCGGCATGAAGGAGCTCTCGGTCGTAGTCGAGGCGATCCCGGGAACTTCCCCGGCGGTGGACTGGTCGCGTTACCCGGAGATAACGCTGCAGAGGCTTGAGCTCAGGGTGCGCGCCTACGAAAGGGATTCGGACGAAACGGACGACCATGCAAAACCAGTTATGGACTTCGTGTTGCCGGACCTTAAATTCTCCACCGAGAGAATCGAGGTTGAGGGCGAGGAGGCAAAGGGCTATGTCGATGTGGACGGGCCAGAGGTGCTTCTCGTCGGCGCGGTCGTCCTTCCCAAAGACGGCTTTCCGCCCTACGACGAGTGGCTGTCAAAAGAACCTGCGATACTGGAGCTCAGAGTCGGACTGGTGAATCCCTACGGCAGGTGAGGCCGCCGCGGCGAGGCTATCTCCCGTGGAGCCGCTGATATCTCCAGTAGGAGAGCATCACCTTCTTAACGTAGAGGTTCGTCTCGTCGTAGGGTATGTCCTCTATCCACTCATCGATCTCCGAGATCTGCCCCTTGGACGTCCAGCGCGATACCGCCTTCTCGCCAGCATTGTAGGATGCGGCCCAAGCTGCCGGGTTTCCGGGAAACATCCCGGAGATCTTCTTCAGATAGGTTATTCCGAGCGCTATGTTGATCGCCGGCCTGAAGAGATCACCGCGTGCGACGTTCTTTAACCCCGCCTCGGGGGCCATCCGGGCCGCGGTTGCCGGCATCAGCTGCATGAGGCCGATCGCGCCGGCAGGGGATACGACCTCGGGACGAAACGTCGACTCGTTGCGCATGATCGACCATACCAAGCGAGGATCTATCGCGCTGCCATCAGACAGCGCCGATACGAGCGGATCGTAAGCCCTGGGGTAGGCGGCCTCCCAGACCGCCCTCCTCCCTCCACCTGCCGGGTCTCCCCTCACCTCGCTTCGATACCTCCCCTCCGCTATGCGGTAGGCCACGTCGTGTGCGAAGTTTCGCCGCGCGAGAGCCAAAACCCTCTCCGATCCTGGGCCGCCGCCGGCCCTGAGCTCCCTCGCGGCCTCCTCGTGGAGGCCCAGCCGGTCGAAGAGGGCAACGCGCGAAGGATTCGAACCCGCCGCCGATAACTCAGCGCTTTTCCTCCGCTCCGCCTTCGGGGCCCCGGATATCCGGGCAAATTCGAGCGGGTTCGGCCTTTCGCCCCTGAGGCTGCGCTCTGCGAGCTCTGCATAGTATCCGTTCGGCCTCTCGCGGACGAGGGTCGCGAAGGCCTCGCGCGCAACAGCCCTTTTCCCCTGCTTCTCCAGAGCCTTGCCCCTCCAATAGGAAAGCCTGTCGTAGATTTTGGATCTTTTGCCTCCGGACCGTCGCATTTCGTCGAAGAGGGAGACCGCATCTGAATATTTTCCGGCCTTGTAGTGGCTCCAGGCCAGATACCACCGCGCCTTCTCCCTGTTACGCAGCGAACGGTTCGAAAGCGCTCGGCGCCATAGCGGAATCGCCTCTTCGAATTTCCCCTCGTCCATTACGAGGAAGGCGATCCTGTATGCCATGTCGGCGGCCCTCGAGGAGCCGGGTGCGGCCCCCCGCATGATCCTCTTCCTGAGCTCTATCGCGCGGGCGTAGTCGTCCCGCTTCGTGTATGTTGTAGCGAGCGTGTTCATTACGCCTTGCGAAAAGCCGGAGGCAGCGGGATCTTCCATCAGCTCCTCCATAATGCTTATCGCCTCGTCGTAGCGATCGGTCCACCTTAGACCGCGAGCCAGAAGCCACCTCGCCTCGGCTCTCATCTGCGAACTCAACGAGCGGCCTGAAAGCAGCTTCTCAAGACGAACGACGGCTTCGTCCCACTGCGAGGCGCCGGCAAACGACCGCGCAAGGCTTAGCTGCTGTGAGGGTCGGGCCAGCCATGCCGAGAGGTCCTCGCCGGATTCGGACTTGAGCTTCGCCATGAGACCGAAAAGCTCCTTAAGCGTCCCCTCACCGTCGGCGGAAACGGCGAGCCGCCTCAGCATGCCAGAGGCGGCCACGAAGTTCTTTTCCGCGATATAGGACATGACCAAGAGCTTCTGAGCCTCTAGGGGCCCCTCCTGTCCGGGCATGCGTATGTAATCCTCCAGAAACGCCCTCGCCTCACGACACCGGCCGAGCGAGACCAGTGCGCGGGCCCTCTCGAGCTTCATGTCCTTCGACCACACGGAACCCTTGTGGGAGGAGTCCTCCTTCTCGAGCAGGCCCAGCGCCACCTCGGGCTTCCCCGCACGGTTGGCGGAAGCGGCCCGGTAAAAAAGTATGTAATCGGAAACGGCAGGAAACTTCAAAGCGGCCCTTTCGAGCAGCTTCATGGCTTCCGCGTATCTGCCCCGGCGATATGCCGCATATCCCGACACCAGGTTTTGTTCGTCACCGCTGTATTCAGAAAGGCGATTCTCAAGACCATAAAGACCCGAGACCATGTCATCCAGCATGCGTAAATCGTACCCGACTTCCCGCGGAGCCCTCTCGGGGCGGCTTTTTACGGCACCGGGCTTCGGGGCACACGCGACCGAGTGCGGAAGAAGGGAAAGAAAAAAAACCAGCGCGCAGAGGCGCGCCGCAAAGACGGCCGAATTTCTCATGATGACCTCATTCGTACGGTCGTTTTGAATATGCGCGGGAAAGCCGGCCGAACTCAGAACGCGGCCCCCAGCGCTAGAATCAGTATGCCGTACTTTACGTTCTGGCCGATTATCGGATCGGTAAGGCCGGTCAGGCGGTCGCGGTTAACCACGACGATGCCGTAACCCAGCCTGCCGTGTATCGGAAGTCCGTGGCCTATCACGAAATTGGCTCGGAGCTCCGCTCCGACGCCCAGCATGAAGTCGTCGAAGAAGGTGCGGAAACTGTCGCTGCCGCCTTCGTGCGCGTTCCAGGCGTTGCCGTAGTCGGCGAAAAGCGCTCCGTTGAAATCCTTGAGGAATACCGGAACGGTACCTATCCCGCGAAGCACGTTGAGCAGAGGAAATCGCCACTCGCCGGAGAAGAGCATCGCCCGCGTGCGCGAGAATGCGGAGACCGGGAGGCCGCGAAGCGGAAAGTAGTTGAAGGATCCGCCGGCACCGAAGTTGCCCTCCCCGAGCGAGCCGCCCAGCCCGAAGGTTCCCTGGACCATCCGGTCTCCCCATGTCATCCCGCCCGCAGCGCGCAGAGCAAGAACGTTGTGGCGCCCTAGGAGTATGAACTCCCTCCAGTCGCCGGAGAATATCTCCTGCGAGTTGCCCTGCCCGCCGCCGAAGCGGGTATTCGTGATCGACCCTGTGAGCCTTATCTGCCGCCCGTTCTCCTTGCTTATCGAAGCCGGAAATTTCTCCCAGTCGCCGTACCGGTACTCACCCCTGAAGCCGGCGAAATGGCCGAGGTTGAGCGCCGAGGCCTCGGTCGAAGAGAGCGAAGTCTTAGGCATGTGGTCTTCGAAAAAATAGGATATGCTGAAGCCGTGTTTCTGTATTGGAACCGCCATGAAGGCAGAAAACGCGCGCCTCTTCTCGAAATAGTGCGTGGTGCGCTGGCTCGTTATAGCTCCCGCGTTGTCAACGGTCACGAAGGTTATGTTTCCGTAGTCCACCGCGAAGTCGCTTGCGGTGACGCCGAACGTCGGGCGCCAGCGGCTGTAGGTGTAAGCCAGATTGTAGCCGAAGTGCTTCGCGTCGGTCCGGTAGTTTCCGCTGGCCACCCAACTGTGCCACCGAAGCGCGTCCGTGCCGCCGGTGAGAAGCGCCGCGAACACCGCGTTGTCGAGTATCGCGGCGGTGGGCATTATGAAGCGCGGGCGAAACAGAGACCTGCCGAACGC
>DAONII010000103.1:0-5683 GCA_035405085.1 bacterium
TGGCCCGAAAGGTCAGCGTCGGAGTGCCACTCTGCACGCCGGTCTTCGACGGCGCCTCCGAGCCCGAGGTGAAGGAGATGCTGCGCGACGCGGATCTGCCGCTGGCAGGGCAGGCGACTCTTTTCGACGGACGCACCGGGCTCGCATTCGACCAGCCGGTCACCGTCGGACTCATGTACATCATGAAGCTGCACCACCTGGTCGACGAGAAGATCCACGCCCGTTCGATCGGGCCTTATTCCCTGGTCACCCAGCAGCCCCTGGGCGGCAAGGCACAGTTCGGCGGCCAGAGGCTCGGAGAGATGGAGGTCTGGGCGCTGGAAGCCTACGGCGCGGCCTATTCGCTGCAGGAGTTCCTGACCGTCAAGTCCGACGACGTCGCGGGCCGCACGCGCATGTACGAGGCGATCGTGAAGGGCGAGAAGGTTCTGGAGCCCGGGTTGCCGGAGTCGTTCAACGTCCTCATAAAGGAGCTGCAGTCGTTGTGCCTCGATGTGGACTTGATGGAACCTGAGAAATGATGCGGGGTGCGCCTGCCGTTTCGCGGCTCGCGCGGGTCCGTTTCGTTTTCGTGCCTTATTGGGTTTTACAAAAAGGGGTCTAAATGGACATCTATCACTTTTTCGACAAGCCGAAGAACCCGCTGGTGTTTGAGGGGATGCGCGTGAGTCTGGCCTCCCCCGAGAAGATACTCCAGTGGTCGCACGGCGAGGTAAAGAAGCCGGAGACGATCAACTACAGAACCTTCAAGCCCGAGCGCGACGGCCTCTTCTGCGCGAAGATATTCGGGCCGGTGAAGGACTATGAGTGCAACTGCGGCAAATACAAGCGCATGAAGCACCGGGGAATCGTCTGCGAAAAGTGCGGCGTCGAGGTAATCCAGAGCAAGGTCCGCCGCGAGCGCATGGGGCACATAACCCTTGCTACTCCGGTGGCCCACATCTGGTTTCTCAAGAGCCTTCCCTCTCGAATAGCCACCATACTGAACGTGACCCTCAAGGCGCTGGAGAGCGTCCTCTATTGCGAGGCCTACATGGTCTCCGACCCCGGCAACACGACGCTGACCGAGGGCGAGATACTAAACGAGCAGGCATACCGCGAGAAGCTCGACGAATTCGGGCCCACCTTCCAGGTCGGCATGGGCGGCGAGGTCGTGCGCGACATACTCAAGAAGATAGACCTCGACGAGCTCTCCAAGAGGCTTCGCAAGGAGCTCAAGAAGGCCAAGTCCGACGCGGCGACGAAGAGGATATCCAAACAGCTGAAGCTCGTGGAGCAGCTCAAGGATTCCGGGAACAGGCCCGAGTGGATGATGATGGAGGTGGTCCCGGTCATACCGCCCGATCTGCGCCCCCTCGTGCCGCTCGACGGCGGCCGCTTCGCCACATCCGATCTGAACGACCTCTACAGGCGTGTGATCAACCGCAACAACCGCCTCAAGCGCCTTCTGGAGCTCTCCGCGCCCGACATCATCATACGCAACGAGAAGAGGATGCTGCAGGAGGCGGTGGACGCCCTGTTCGACAACGGCCGCCGCAAGCGCCCGTTCGTGGGCCCCAACCGCCGTCCGCTCCGTTCCCTCTCCGACATGCTCAAGGGCAAGCAGGGCCGTTTCCGCCAGAACCTGCTCGGAAAGCGCGTGGATTATTCCGGGCGTTCGGTCATCGTCGTCGGCCCGGAGCTCAGGCTCCACCAGTGCGGCATACCCAAGACCATGGCGCTCGAGCTCTTCAAGCCGTTCGTGTTCAACAAGCTCGAGGAGAGGGGGCTCGCCACCACTATCAAGAGCGCCAAGCGCTTGGTCGAGAAGGAGACCCCGGAGGTATGGGATGCGCTCGACGAGGTGATCAAGGAACACCCGGTCATGCTCAACCGCGCGCCCACCCTTCACAGGCTTGGCATCCAGGCCTTCGAGCCGGTGCTCATAGAGGGCAAGGCGATCCAGCTTCACCCTCTCGTCTGCGCAGCCTTCAACGCCGACTTCGACGGCGATCAGATGGCGGTTCACGTTCCGCTGTCCGTCGAGGCCCAGATGGAGGCGAGGGTTCTTCTGCTCTCCACGAACAACATACTGTCGCCGGCGAGCGGGAAGCCGATCATCGTTCCGACGCAGGATATGGTGCTGGGTCTCTATTACATGACCCGCGAGCGCGCCTTCGCGAAGGGAGAGGGGATGAAGTTCTCCTCGCCCGAGGAGGCGAGGATCGCCTACGACGAGGGGGCGGTCGACCTTCAGGCGCGCATCCTCGTTCGCATGCCGGGCAAAAACGACCCGACGAAATCCTCCCTCGTGGAGACTACCACCGGCCGCATAATCCTGTACGAGATCATGCCCGACGCGATCCCGTTCGAGCAGGTGAACAAGGTCCTGGACAAGAAGGCAGTGGCCGGCATCATAGATACCTGTTACCGACTCTGCCGCGACAAGGAGACGGTGCTGCTGGCCGACAACCTCCGCACGATGGGCTTCAGCTATTCCACGAAGGCGGGCATATCCATCTGCATCGACGATCTCGTGGTTCCCTCCAGGAAGGAGGAGCTGCTGGGGGCGTCGATGAAGGAGGTGAGGGAGGTCGAGGAACAGTACTCCGAAGGACTCATCACCTCCGGCGAGAAATACAACAAGGTGGTCGATATCTGGGCCGAGACCACCGAGAAGATCGCCGGCGAAATGATGAAGGGCATATCGACCGAGACCGCTCGGGGTCCCGACGGATCCACCCGCGATCAGATGAGCTTCAATCCGGTTTTCATAATGGCGGATTCCGGCGCGAGGGGTTCGGCCCAGCAGATGCGCCAGCTGGCAGGAATGCGCGGCCTCATGGCCAAGCCCTCCGGCGAGATCATGGAGACCCCGATCACGGCGAACTTCCGCGACGGGCTGAACGTCCTCGAATACTTCATATCCACGCACGGCGCTCGAAAGGGTCTGGCTGACACCGCCCTGAAGACCGCCAACTCCGGTTATCTCACGAGGCGGCTCGTCGACGTCGCTCAGGACACCATCATCATAGAGGAGGACTGCGGGACGCTCGACGGCCTGGTGATGACCGCCCTCGAGGAGGGCGGAGAGAAGATCGAGGAGCTCTCGGAGCGAATACTCGGCCGGGTTGCGCTGGAGGACATACGCGACCCGTACACCGACGAGGTGATAGTCCCGGCCGGCGAGGAGATAGACGAGGATCTCGTCCAGAAGATAGAGGAGTCGGGCCTCGAGAAGGTGCTCATCCGTTCGGTGCTCACATGCAAGACGAAGTACGGCATATGCGCCAAGTGCTACGGCCGCGACCTTGCGCGCGGGCAGCTGGTGAACATAGGCGAGGCCGTGGGCGTCATCGCCGCGCAGTCGATCGGCGAACCGGGCACCCAGCTCACCATGCGCACGTTCCACATCGGCGGCACCGCCTCGAGGCGGGTCGAGCAGTCCACCATCGAGTCCAAGAACCCCGGCGTCGTGAAGTTCGAGGACGTTCAGATCGTCACGAACAAGGAGGGGAGGCTCACCGTCATGAACCGCCACGGCGTAATAGTCGTGTCGGACGAGGCGGGGCGCGAGCGCGAGCGCTACAAGCTCTCCTACGGCGCGCATCTCCTGGTCAAGGAGGGCGACAAGGTGAAGGGCGGCCAGCTCCTCTCGGAGTGGGATCCCTACACCATCCCGATACTCACCGAGGTCTCCGGCCGCGTTAAGTTCGGCGACATCATAGAGGGACTGACCATGCGCGAGGAGGTCGACCCCGTGACCGGCCTCTCCTCACGCGTCGTGACGTCGTCGAAGGATCCGAAGAGCCGCCCCAGGGTTTCTATCAAGGATGACTCCGGCGCGACCCAACCACTCCTGTCGGGCCGCGGCGAGGCCCGCTACCTCATGCCCATAGGGGCCAATATCGTGGTGGCGGAGGGCGACGAGGTGGTCGCAGGCGACGTCATAGCGAAGATACCGCGCGAGACCACAAAGACGAAGGACATCACCGGCGGTCTGCCGCGCGTGGCCGAACTCTTCGAGGCGCGCAAGCCCAAGGAACACGCGGTCATTTCCGAGATCGACGGCCGGGTGTCGTTCGGGCCGGACGCGAAGGGAAAGAGGACCGTCATAATAACGCCGGACGTCGGCGATCCGAAGGAGTACCAGATACCCAAGGGCAAACACATCTCGGTCCACGAGGGCGATTTCGTGCGCGCCGGAGAGCCGCTTATGGACGGCTCATCGAATCCGCACGACATCCTGGCCGTGCTCGGCGAGAAGGAGCTCGCGAAGTACCTCGTCGATGAGGTGCAGGAGGTCTATCGTCTGCAGGGTGTGCGCATAAACGACAAGCACATCGAGACGATAGTTCGCCAGATGCTCCGCCGCGTTCGCATAGACGAGCCCGGCGACACGGATTGGCTCGAGGGGGAGCAGGTCGAGAAGTGGGAGTTCGAGAGCGTGAACGACAAGGTCAGGGCCAAGGGCGGGAAGACGGCGGTCGCATCGCCGATGCTCCTGGGCATAACGAAGGCCTCGCTCTCGACCGAGAGCTTCATCTCCGCGGCCTCTTTCCAGGAGACGACGAAGGTCCTCACCGAGGCGTCCGTCTCAGGCAGGGTGGACTACCTGCGCGGCCTGAAGGAGAACGTCATCATGGGACGGCTCATTCCCGCGGGAACCGGCCTTTCGAAATACATCGACTACAAAATCGACGTCGAGCAACCCGAGGAGGAAGAGGCAGCTCCGGTTCAGGACGAGGCGCTCTTTGCAGACTCCGGCATGGCCGGCTGAGATATCCGCCCTTTTGCCTCACGGCACGGGCGAACGGAAGCGACAGAAAGGGCCGGGGATCGAATCCCCGGCTTTTTTCTTTGTAATTCAAGCATTTATGTTTTTGGGTTCAGCTTATACTGATTATATTAAGATTGAGCTTCGCGGTGCCGCGAAAAGGCCCGTGGAGGCCGAAAAACCCCTATAAATTCCTTGACTCAGGAGAGATCATTTTGTTAGGGTGCCGCGCTTTCTGGAGGTCGGTGCGCAGGAGACCCTGCGCAACATCCTGTAACTGAAGCACTTTCGATAGGTTCGCGTCGCCTGAAAAAAGACGCAAGGTGGGTTTTTATGCCGACGATAAACCAGCTGGTGCGAATGGGAAGGCGTCAACTGAAGTGGCGGACGGCCTCCCCGGCTCTCGATCGCTGTCCTCAGCGCCGCGGAGTTTGTATTCGCGTCTACACCACCACCCCCAAGAAGCCGAACTCGGCTCTTCGCAAGGTGGCGCGCGTGAGGCTGACGAACGGCCTCGAGGTGACGAGTTATATCCCGGGAGAGGGCCACAACCTGCAGGAGCACTCGGTCGTCGTCGTGAGGGGCGGGCGCGTGAAGGATCTGCCCGGCGTCCGCTATCACATCGTCCGTGGCACGCTCGACTCGACCGGCGTGGAGAACCGCCGGCAGAGCCGCTCGAAGTACGGTACGAAGAAGCCGAAGTGACGGCTGGCTTGTTGGGGAACGGGAAACTGCGCACCGCGCAAAACGAAGAGGTACATAGATGCCAAGGAAAAAGAGAGCGAGTCTGAAGCGCGTGATCGCCGACGATCCCAAGTTCGGCGATCAGGTCGTGGCCAAATTCATCAACACCATTCTCTGGCAGGGCAAGAAGTCGACCGCCGAGAGGATCGTCTACGGCGCCTTCGACGTCCTTCAGGAGAAGAA
>DAONII010000104.1:0-5676 GCA_035405085.1 bacterium
AAAGGAAAGGTGGGCGCCTCCGTAAAGAAGGGGTTGGCGAGCAGGGCAGCCGCCGAAAAAGCTGAAAGCAAAAAAACGCCGCGCAAATCAGTTAAATTAGAGGAGTTTCCCCCTTGCGCGACGAGCCTGGCGGACAGAAATATGAAAACGAGTGGCGGCCCTATTATCGCACTCGCGTGAAGGTTGACCCATCCGACGTGCAACGCGACGAGCAAAAACAGCCTCTTTTTAAAGGAGAGCCCTTCCGAGGAGAGGATTCGAAGCAGCACGGCGAAGAAGAGGAAGCCGAAGAGGTCGGGCCTGAACTGCTGGAAGCGCTGCGCACATGCCGCGCACACGAGCAGCGCGAGGAGGATCGCAACCGGGCGCGAACCAGAAAGCCGGCGTGCGGTCGAGAATACCGCGCAGACTATGCCCAGCCCCAGGGCGAGCGACATCAAAGAGAGCGCCTCGAAGCCCCCCGCGCGCCAGACCCGGAAGAACAAAAGCCCTGAGAGCCATTCGTGATCCAACCATGGGTTGCCGGGGGCGGTGTACGAAAAGATGTCGAAGCGCGGTATGGATCCGGTCTCCCAGAGGAGCTCGCCGGCCTTCATCTGCCAGAAGAGGTCGCTCGTTCCTACCCGGTGGAGGAAAAAGAGGACCGCCACCGACAGGAGCGCGGCCCACACCAACGCGGATTCGAGCGACGGCATATGAGAAGAAAGGATTCGGGCTCGGCCCATGCCCAAGGACTACCACGCAACGGCCGGGAAGACAATCAGCGCGAGCTTATCGAACGCATCCTTCTGCGCATCAACAGAGGCAAGGCCATGAGGCAAAACATCGCACAGGCTGCAGGGGCACCGTGCGACACACCGGACCCGAGCGAGCATCCGCCGTTTCCGCCAAGGCCTGCCATATAGGAAAAGTCCGGACCCGCCACCGCGGCACCGGAGACTTCGTCGGAACCTTCGCCATCCGCTTCCGACTCCGCGTCTTCAGAGGGGAAAACAGTATTCGAACCATCCCCTTCGTCGTCGGAGGGTTCCTCCTCGGGCGGCAGCTCCACGCTCCTGCCCAGATAGCCCAGGTGATAATCGTTCGCGTCATCGCGCCCCGAAAACCACATCTTGAAGCTGGAGTTGTCGCCGCGTCCCGAGAACCTGTTTTCGTCGTAGAGGACGGAGGGCGTATAAGCCCTCTTGGAATACCACGTCCCGTCGGACTTCGATATGAACGGGTTTGACTCATCCTTTTGCCATACGATGCCGTCGTCGGATGATGCGTATCCGATGCCCTCGCTCACCGTCTTTGTGCCGCCGCTGTACCAGAAATGAAAGATTCCGTCGGAGTCCCTGATCACCGATCCAAACGCCGCGTAACTGGAATCCCAGGGGTCCGGGGAACCCCAGGCCCCGTGGACGCTCCAATCGACACCGCAGGTGAGCACCGGGTCGTCACCGTATCTCGTCCAGAACACCCCGTCGTTTGAAAACGCAAGGCCGACCTGCTCGAAGGCTCCGGTCGTGCCGTCGTAGTACATCACGTATTCGTAATCGAAGGGATCCGTTCCGAAGTTGGGCTTCCCTGGCTGATAGAAGAGGTGCACCGGACCGTAGGATCCCCTGTTCCAGCCGCTGCCGCCGCCTACGACTATTGGTGCGGCCCCGTCCTGAAGGAGGGGCTGATCGTCATACCAATCTATGCCGTCGTCGGACTCGGCCGTGCGTATCGCTTCGACCGTGTAGAGCTTCGATGTGTCCCAGTACCAGATCCGGTAGCGGGGTCCGAAATCCTCGTCTCCGAATCCCTTCGAATCGTAGAGCACCCTGGCGTGGTGGGGATTTGATAGCCCGGTGCAGTCGGGCCCCTCGAACCACGCCACACCGTCGTCGGATTCGGCCGTGCCTATGTTCGATCCGTCTGAAAACCAGGCCCTGTAAAACGGCCCCGCCTCACCGCCGCCGAAGCCCTCTGAATCGAAGAGCACGGTCGGGTAATAGATGCTTCCGCCCGAGGGGGGCGTGAAGACCGGATTGCCCCATGACTCAACCAGATCCTCGTACCATCCGGCCTGCAGGGATGCCGGCGCCATAAGTGCTATGGCAAGAGCAGCCGCGGAGATCATTCTGTAAATGCTTTTCATGCCATGCCCTATAGTACACGAGCCTTAAATCCGCAACAGGAGAGACCCGGAACCCTTGACTTGACGACTCCTTGCAACGAAGATAGGCGGACCGCCACGGAGGAGATATGAAAAAAATCGTTGTTTTCATTGCCCTTTTTGCGCTTCCGACGATCGCCCACGCCGATGCACCCCCGTCGCGATTCTTCATCGGCGGGGACGGAAAGATAAACATCGCCGGGAGGGGCGCCTCCTTCAACGGGACCTACCGAAAGGCGGACGGCAGCTACGACGAAGCCGCGATGAAGAGGATAAACGCTATCTACGGTTCGCGCCACAACATCCCGGGGGCGGAGATAACGCCACGCCTCGTGGAATTTCTCGACTTCCTGCAGGATGAGCTCTCCCCCGGAAGAAGGATAACCGTGCGCTCCGGCTACCGCTCCCCGAGATACAACACCGGCCTCAGAAACAAGGGCCGTCTTGCCGCGAAGGCCTCGCTGCACCAGTACGCGATGGCCGCCGACATAAGGATCGACGGCGTTTCCTCCAAACGGGTCTGGGACTTCATCAAGGAGCTCGGCTACGGCGGCGCCGGATATTACCACGGATCGCTCGTCCACGTGGACGTGGGGCCGGCGCGCTCATGGGACGAGACGACATCTGGTGTCGGCACCGACATCTCCGACGACAACAAGCTCGTCGACCTCATGACCGACCGGGATATCTATTTTCAGGGCGAGCCTATTTCGATGCAGATCACCAGGATGACCGCATTCCCGATAGGGGTATCCCCGGTGTTCACGCTCGAGCGCGCCGACGGAGAGAAGATGAAAAAGCCCATTAAAATCACCAGCTCGCTATCCGACGGGAGTAAAGAGGAATGTCCGAAATTCTCATCCATCGAATCCCTCGCAAACGCTACCGCCAGGCTCCCGAACGACATCCCCCCGGGCCGCTACCGGGTGAAGGCGACCTTCTGTGAAAAGGAGTGGGAATCGATGCCTGATTTCGCGGAATCCCGCGAGATAGAGATCAGGCGGTTTGTGGGCCGCGCAGACGGCGAAGAGCAGAAGTGAAGCTCAAGCCCGCCATGAAGGGCATACTCTGGATGGCCCTCGCCCAGACCGCCTTCGTCGTAGCGTGGTCCTGTGTCAAGCTCGTAGGCGAACGCATACCCGTCTTCGAGATAACCTTTTTCCGTTCCGCGATATCCGTGGTCCTTATCGTCCCCCTCGTCCACCTCCGCCGCGGCTCCCTTCGCGGGCGCGCGGTGAAAAACCTGCTGCTGCGCTCCGCGTTCGGCACCGCCGCGATGCTCCTGTCATTCTACGCGATGATACACATGGACCTCGGCAACGCGACCACCCTTTTCAATACCATGCCGATCTTCGTGGCGCTTTTGGCCCCCGCGATGATAGGGGAGCCGTTCGAGCGCAAACAGCTCCTCCTCATCCTGGGCGGGTTCGCCGGGATCGCGCTCGTTCTGCGCGCCGACGCCGGCATCTTCGAAGGGCTGGGTCTGATGGCCGTGGGCGCCGGGTTCCTCGCCGCCATAGCGATGATCTTCGTGCGCAAACTCACCTCCACCGACAGCGTTTTCGTAGTGACGTTCTTCTTCACCGGGTTCGCCGCGCTCGTAAGTTTGCCCGTGGCCGCGATCGGATACGTCGCCCCCACGCCCCATGAGTGGGCGCTGATAGCACTGATCGGCATTGCCGCGACGCTGGGACAGATCCTGCTCGTGCACGCCTACAGGTTCGGGCACGCGGCCACCATAGCCCCGTTCGCCTACGTGTCGGTAGTGGGTTCCTACGTCTCCGGAGTCCTCATCTTCGGCGCGATACCGGACATTCAGTCGATCGCTGGGGCGGCGATAGTAATAGGATGCGGCGCGGGGATAATGCTCTTCGCGCCGGCGGCGAGACAGGCGGCGAAGGTCAGGACATAGCCGCTCCTCGCCAGGTGCGGTTGCAGGCAGAATCGACGATCGTTTGCTCGTTTCGTTTTGTATCTTATGCGCCGTGCTGTTTCGGACACCGCCTCGTGTCTCCAAAAATCAGTCGACACTCCGGCGATCTCCGAACGCACGGCGCACGAACTGCACTCGCAGACGATCGTCGATTCTGCAACAGGCACACCGATGCCTCGTTTACAGATAAAGGCAAAAGCAATCGTGTCATTCTGAGCCCCAAAGATCGTTGGGGGACGAAGAATCCCGTAGCGCACGGGTTCCCTGCCCGCCGGCAGGCGGGCGAATGCCGTTCATCAAGTGGCGGGTTGACGGGGAAAGCCTCATCTGAGAAATATGCATGGCGGATCGACGCGAGGGGGAGGAGACCATGGAGCATTTCTTCAAGTTCGCCGAGAGGGGAACGGATTTTCGCACGGAAATCGTGGCCGGGCTCACCACCTTCCTCACGATGTGCTACATAATCTTCGTGAACCCGGCGATACTCTCCGCGGCCGGCGTCCCGTTCGCGGGGGCCGCAACCGCCACGGCCGTATGCGCCGCCTTCTCCTGCCTCCTGATGGGGCTCGTCACCAACCGCCCCATAGCGCTCGCCGCCGGGATGGGCTTCAACGCGGCTCTCGCCTTCACCGTCATCGGGGTACAGCAGGCCAACGTGCCCTGGCAGGTCGGGATGGCGGTCGTGCTGGCAGAGGGCGTCGTGATACTCGTCCTCGTACTCACCGGCCTTCGCGAGTCTGTGATGAACGCAATACCATTGAACCTCAAGCGCGCCATCGGCGGCGGGATCGGCGTCTTCATCACGCTCATAGGACTCAACCAGGGAGGGATCATACGGCCGGCGCCGGTAACGCTCGTTACGATAGGCGATTTCTCGCAGCCCTACGTATGGGTTACGATCATAGGCCTCGTCTCCATGGCGGTCCTTCGCGCCCTGAAGGTCAGGGCCGATCTGCTTTTGGGCCTCTTGATAGCCACGGTCGCGGCAGTGGCGCTCGGAATCGCAAGCGTCCCCTCCGAGGTCACAGCCCCGCCTTCGTTCGAGACCTTCTTCGCCCCTTTCCAGAGAGCGGGCGGTTCCGTCGCTTTACTGCAGATTTTCACACCGGCGCTGCTCGCGGCGACCTTTGCGCTCATGCTCACCGACTTCTTCGACACGATGGGCACGGTCGTGGCAGTCGGCGAACAGGCCGGATTCGTAAAGCAGGACGGCTCGGTCCCCGGAATAAAGTCCATCCTGATATGTGATTCCGCCTCAGCCGCCTTGGGGGGTCTCTTCGGGGGTTCCTCCAACACCTGCTACATCGAATCGGCGGCCGGCGTAGCGGAGGGAGGACGCACTGGCCTCACCGCCGTCGTCGTGGGCCTCCTGTTCGCTGCGGCGGCCTTCTTCGCCCCCCTCATTCAGCTCGTTGGAGGCGGACACAGGATCGCAAACGGAGACCAGTACGGCGCCTTTTCAAAAGCTGGCTTCTCCGTGCCGCCGGACCTCATACCCCCGGCCGGCATGGGCGACTACTTCGTCTATCCCATCACCGCCGGCGCGCTTATAATCGTGGGGTTTCTGCTCATGAAGACGGTGCGAGAAATCGACTGG
>DAONII010000105.1:0-5675 GCA_035405085.1 bacterium
GCGAAGAATATCGTACCCGACCCGCGAGTGCCTGAGATCGGCGGCTCCTCTCCGTAATGCAGGTTCGCGGATGCAACTTTGGCTATCTTCCCGGTTCCGCAAAAGCCGCGTTCGTCCTTCAGGCGGTTCACTCCGCAGTTGCGCGGACATAGGCGGCACTCGCGCAGCATCGAACAGGAAAGGCCCGCGCGATAAGCGAGCTCTCCGGACCTTGAAAGTTTCAGATACGAAGGTTCGCTCATCGGTTCAGTAGAGGAGGTTCGCCCTGCGGATGTTCGACATGTCGGGCGGTGTAATCGAAATAGCCTCAATGTCGCCGAGCGTGAGCTCGTCTATGCGGCTTCTGAAACAGTCGCAGCCGGTGAGCAGGTCTATAGCCGGGCGGTTCGTCACGAACTCGTAGGGGTCCTTGCGCCAATCGAAGCCCCTTTCTCCATAAAGCTTCTTCAGGAGCCAAACGAAGGCGAGACCGGTGAGGTACGGGCGGAACTCCTCTGCGCTTTCGACGACGAAGCGCACCCCGTCGCACATCTTTCCAACCCACTTCTGCATGACCGGGATGAAGGAGGTGGGCGCGAGGTGAACGCCGGGCAGGGAGAGGGCCGCGAATGCGTCGATGAGCTCCTCTGAATTCACGTAGGGGGCACCCACGATTTCAAAAGGAGTATCCGTTCCTCGCCCCTCGGACATGTTCGTCCCCTCCAGGAGGCACATCCCGGGATAGAGGAGCGCGGCGGTGTACGAGCGCATGTTTGGAGAGGGATTTACCCATTTAAATCCAGTGCTTGGCCAGGCCATCCCCCGCCCCCAGCCCTCAATCCTCAGGACCTCGAGGTCTGCCCTTTCCGGTTGATTGTCGTTCACCAGATGAACGATCTCGCCGATAGTCATCCCGTGGCGCACCGGAATCGAATGAAGGCCGACAAAGGACTCGAAACCGGGCTCGATCGGCCCCCCTTCGACATTTAGTCCCCCTATGGGATTTGGCCTGTCGCAGATGACGACCCTCTTACCCTCCTCGGCACAAGCCTCTGCGGCAAGGCATGCGGTCCAGACGTAGGTGTAGTATCTGCTTCCGATATCCTGCAGATCCACGACGAGGATGTCGATCTTCGAGAGCATCTCGGGGGTCGGCTTCAGGGACTCGAGAGAGTTTCCGTACAGGGAATACACCGGAATGCGGCTGTCGGGATCCACGCAGGAACCCACCGGCTCCATGTCCTGGGCCTTCGTCGCAATCCCATGCTCGGGGCCGAAGAGCGCCGTTACTTCGCCCCCACCTTCGCGGGAGATCCTGTCGACCGTGTGCGATCCGCTCGAATCGACGGATGCCGCGTGCGCGAGTATCCCTATCCGCCTTCCCTTCAGCAGATCGCGGCGATCATCAAGGAGCACCTCGACACCGATTCGCATGCGGCACCCATAACAGATGGCCTCGCAAATGACCATTCGAAAGGGGGGATGCGCCTATCTCGCGTTGACAAAGGCGGTTCGATTAATTAGAAGGACGCAACGTTTTCCCCAGAACGCAGCGATATAGAAGGATTTTTGAATGGCTGCAGATATCGGGACGACAGAGAAATAAGGTCAGGGCATCCCGCCTTTGAGGCGGGGTGCCTTTTTTAATTACCAAACGAGGGGGGCCCATGGAACACGTTGGAAAGTCAGGTCTGCCGGCAAACGCCTATGTAGAGCTTAAGCCCGGCGAAAACTACACGCCTATCGTCCCGGCAAAAGAGCTGATCCCCGAGATCACGTTCCGATCGATCTTCATCGGAATCCTCATGGCGATCCTCTTTTCCGGCGCCGCGGCTTTTCTGGGCCTCAAGATAGCCCAGGTATTCGAAGCGGCGATACCGATCGCGATTTTGGCCGTGGGTCTGGGCCTCACGTTCCGCAGAAAATCGACCATACTTGAGAACGTCATAATCCAATCTGTCGGGGCCGCCTCCGGGCTCGTCGTGGCCGGCGCAATCTTCACCCTGCCGGCTCTCTACATCCTGGAGCTCGACGCGCACGTGAACATAATGCAGCTCTTCGTGGCGGCGGTCCTCGGCGGCCTGTTGGGCGTGCTCTTCCTCGTTCCCCTGCGGCGCTACTTCGTCGCCGATATGCACGGCAAGCTTCCGTTCCCGGAGGCGACGGCAACGACCGAGATCCTCGTCGCCGGGGAGAAGGGCGGCGCACAGGCGAAGATCCTCGCAGTGGCCGCATTGATAGGCGGCCTTTACGACTTCCTCTCGATCGCCATGCGCGCCTGGGCCGAGGAATTCTCCACCGGCATGGTGCAGCTGCTGGCCCCGATGACCGACAAGGTCAAGGCCGTCTTCTCGATCAACACCGGCGCCGCCGTGATGGGGCTCGGATATATCGTGGGCCTCCGCTACGCGACGATAATCGCCTGCGGCTCCTTTCTGTCCTGGATGGTGCTCATCCCGCTTGTGAACTACCTCGGGGGCTTCGTGACGGTGGCCATACCGCCGGCCGAGGGCACGGATCTGATAGCGTCGATGACCGCCCACCAGATCTTCACGAACTACGTGCGCTACATAGGAATCGGCGGCATATTCGCTGCGGGCCTCATCGGAATAGTCAAGGCGAGCCCTATCATCCTTCAGGCCTTCACGAAGGGCTTCCGCGAGATATTCGCCTCCGTCAAGAAGCACGAAGGGGAAACCGGCGTCGATCGCACGCAGCGCGACATGCCGATGTCGCTGGTCGTGGGCGGCCTGCTGCTCACAGTGGCGCTGATGTTCCTGTTCTTCTACATGTCGGTCCTGGTCGGTCAGTCTGCGCCGCTCAAGATGAGCCTCATCGCCATCGCGGTCGTCTTCATAATATCCTTCCTTTTCACGACCGTAGCGGCCCGTGCGATAGCGATCGTCGGCATCAACCCGGTTTCCGGAATGACGCTGATGACGCTCATCATATCCAGCCTTCTGCTCGTCGCCGCGGGACTGACGGGGGCCTCCGGAATGATGGCCGCGCTACTCATAGGCGGCATCGTCTGCACGTCGCTCTCGATGGCCGGCGGCCTCATCACCGACCTGAAGGTCGGCTATTGGATAGGCGCCACGCCGGCCCGCCAGCAGTGGTGCAAGATACTGGGCACGATCTTCGCGGCGATCACCGTCGCCGCGGTGATAATGCTGCTGAATAAGGTCTACGGCTTCGTGCCTTCCGAGGCGCACCCGAGGCCGCTGCCGGCCCCTCAGGCGAATGCGATGGCAGCCGTCATAAAGGGCATCATGGCAGCGAAAGAGGCGCCCTGGCTCCTCTACGGCATAGGCGCGATCATCGCCCTGCTCATGGAGTTCCTCGGGATTGCGCCTCTGGCGTTCGCGCTTGGCATGTACATCCCGCTCTCGCTCAACACGCCGATACTCGTAGGCGCCATCGTCGCCCACCTCGTCCAGAGGAGCGCAAGGAAGGACGAGGCCCTTGCAAACGCAAGGAGGGAGAGGGGCACCCTCATCGCATCCGGCTTCATCGCCGGCGGGGCCTTGATGGGAGTTCTGGGCGCCGTCATAAAGTATGTTGAATCGGAGATGGGAGTCACGATACTGCCGGATCTCGCAAACGAAGGCGCGTTCGGCAACTGGCTGGGGCTCGTGATGCTGGGTCTTTTGTGCATCTACGTCTACTGGGATTCCAAGAGGGCAAAGAAGGAGGCCTAGGAGGCATAAAACACTGGGAGATCGTCTTTTCGAAGGGAGATTTCATGGCAAACAGAGATAACCTGCTGGACCGCTTTTGCAGATACGTAAAGGTCGATACGCAGTCGGACGAGAAATCCGAAAGCTCACCCTCCACCGGGAAACAGAAGGATCTCTCGCGCATACTGGTCGAGGATCTGAAGGCGGCCGGCCTGGAGGACGCGGTCATGGACGATTACGGCTACGTGATGGCCACGCTTCCTTCGAACATTCCGTCGGACCATCCGGCACACGGCAAGGTCCCGACCATAGGCTTTCTCGCGCACGTCGATACCTACCACGAGGTCTCCGGGGCCAACGTGAAGCCGCAGATCATAAGAAACTACGACGGGCGCGACATCGTCCTGCCGGGAGACCAGTCGATCGTGCTCAGGGTCGACGAGGAGGCTGAGCTCGCCGGCTGCAAGGGCAAGACGATCATAACCACCGACGGGACCACGCTCCTGGGCGCCGACGACAAAGCCGGAGTCGCCGAGATAGTCGAGGCCATGTGGAAGCTGAAGGAGGACCCGAAGCGCCTGCACGGAAAGATACGCGTGGCCTTCACCACCGACGAGGAGGTGGGGCGGGGAACCGAGCATTTCGACGTGAAGAAATTCGGGGCGGATTACGGTTACACGATAGACGGTTCCCAGCCGGGCGAGATAGAGGACGAGACCTTCTGCGCCGATTCCGCCTTCGTCAAGGTGACGGGCGCCGACGTCCACCCCGGCTACGCTAAGGGCAAGATGGTCAACGCCCTCCGCGTCGCATCCGACCTCATCATGACGCTGCCGCAACACAGGGCCCCGGAAACGACCGAGAAGCGCGAAGGATACCTGCATCCGCTGTCCATCGAGGGCAACGTTTCGGAGGCAAAGATCCACTTCCTCGTTCGAGACTTCACGGTCGACGGCCTCGAGGAGCTCGAATCGGTGCTCAAACACGCGGCATCATTCGTCGCGCGCAAATATAGGGACGCGAGGATCGACGTCGACATCAAGGAATCCTACCGCAACATGAAGTATGCGATCGACAAGGACCCTAAGGTCGTAGCCTACGCCGAGGAGGCCATCGTCCGCGCGGGGCTTGAACCACGCAAGCACTTCATACGCGGAGGCACCGACGGCGCGCGCCTCTCCTTCATGGGGCTTCTCACCCCGAACATCTTCGACGGCAGCATGAACTTCCACAGCAAGAAGGAGTGGACCTGCCTCGAGTGGATGGAGAAGTCTGTGGACACGATCCTGTCGATTTTGGACATCTGGGTCGAAAAATCCGCGAAATAAACAAAAGGGAGGTATGAATGGCTCTCAGGATGGTAAACACGGACAAGGCCCCGAAGGCGGTCGGCCCCTACAGCCAGGCGGTAAGGGCGGGGGATCTCCTCTTCTGCTCCGGTCAGATCCCGCTCGACCCGGCAAGCGGCGAACTGAAGCTCTTCGACGGCGATGCGGCACAGCAGGCCCGACTGGTCATGACGAACCTGCAGGCGGTTCTGACCGCCGAGGGGCTCTCCTTCGATGACGTTATAAAGACTACTATTTTCCTCTCCAGCATGGAGAACTTCGGCAAGGTTAACGAGGTCTACGCCTCATTTTTCAAGGAATACAAGCCTGCACGCGCCTGCGTGGAGGTCTCGAAGCTGCCGAAGGGGGTGGACGTCGAGATAGAGGCGATCGCGATGGCCCGATGACGTCCCTGCGAACAGGAAGGCCCCCTAAAAGGGGGCCTTTTTTTGCCCGCCTTTACTTCCTTACCCACATGGGGGATTCTTGGGTCAAGGGATCCAAAAAACGCGGGAGGTCAGTATGTCCCTCAGGATCGGATCATTTCGAGCTTTTGCCGCAGCCATCGCGTTCGCTTCGCTCCTGTTTTTAATTTCCTCACAGGCAACCCAGGCCAAGGCGAGGCAGCTGACTATCCTCCACTTCAACGACCTGCACGGATATCTCGAGGCTCGCCCTGACGGCGGAGGAG
>DAONII010000106.1:0-5617 GCA_035405085.1 bacterium
GTCTCGAAGTACATAAGCGTCCCGATATCGGCGGTGGCGGTATGGCTCCTCGTGGTAAAGGGCTCGCGTAGGGCTGTGGAGAAGGTGTTTCTGGCGGCCAGCGTATTCTATGTGGCGTACATCGTCTCCGGCTTCCTGGCCGATCCTGACTGGGGAGAGGTCGGGCGCGCGGTCGTTTTGCCGCAGATCGAGATGAGCAGCCCTTATCTCTACCTGCTCATCGGCATAATCGGAACCACGATCGCGCCGTGGCAGTGCTTCTTCATTCAGGCGGCGACGGTCGAGAAGGGTATCGACGAGACGCAGCTCAATCACGCCCGCTGGGACACCGTGGTAGGGTGCATAATGGCCGGAGCGATAGTCTTCTTCATAATGGTCGCCTGCGCGGCGACGATCCATCCGGCGGGTGGGCGTATCGAGACCGCCGCGGACGCGGCGCTGGCTTTGGCGCCCCTTGCGGGGGACTACTGCTCGTGGCTCTTCGCGTTCGGGCTATTCAACGCATCCATATTCGCCGCCACGGTGCTTCCGCTCTCGGTGGCTTACTACGTCTGCGAGGGGTTGGGTTTCGAGGCCGGCGTCAACAAGAGCTTCAAGGAGGCGCCTCACTTCTACGGCCTCTTCACCGCCACGATACTCTTCGGCATGGGAGTGGTCCTCATACCCAACTTCCCCCTCTTCAAGATGATGATTTTGTCGCAGGTGATAAACGGCCTCGTCCTGCCGTTTCTTCTCGTATTCATGATCATACTCATCAACCGCCCCGAGATAATGGGAGAGCACGTGAACGGCCGGATCTGGAACGGTTTTTCATGGTTTACCGTGGTGGCGGTCATCGTCCTGTCCTTCGGAATGCTGGTGGCGGGGTTCTGAAGAAATCTGCTCAGAGCACGTGGGAGAGAATAAGGACGGCCAGCTCCTCCTTTGGAAGCCTGGGCAGCGGCACGCGCCGGCAGTTTTTTCCGAACAGGACGGCCCTGCTTGAACGCGCCCCTATAGCCGAGGCGAGGTTCGCGACTATCCAGTCGCAGCCCTTCTCGGCCAGCTTTTTGCGGGCGTTGCGCTCCAGGTCGCATGTCTCCAGGGCGAATCCCACGACAGTCTGACCCGGCTTTTTGAGGCGGGATATCTCCGAGAGGATGTCCGGGTTTTCCTTCAGATGGATCGATGTGCCTTTGCCGCCAACGCGCGATCTCTTCATCTTGCTCGCATGAAAACGGGCGGGCCTGAAATCGGAGACCGCCGCGGCCATCACCACCACGTCCGCCTTAAGCGCGTGTCTCACCGCCTGCTTTTGCATCTGTTCTGCGGATACGACATCTATGCGGCGGACTCCGGCGGGCGTCTCGAGTCCTACCGGACCCGCGATCAGCGTGACCGAGAGGCCGAGCCTGGCAGCCGCGGCCGCTATCGCAAAGCCCATCGTGCCGGAAGAATCGTTTGAGAGATAGCGGACGGGATCGATGTATTCGCGGGTGGGCCCGGCGGTCACCAACACCCTGAGCGGTCTCCTGCGCTTCTTCATCGCGGAAAGCCTCCGTGAGGCGATTGGTCGCCCGTATGGCCGCCCGAACTAAAGGATGTTCTTCAGCTCCTCTAGAATCTGACCCGGTTCGAGCATCCGCCCCCTGCCTTCGTATCCGCAGGCAAGTTCCCCCTCGGACGGGCCGATGAAGGCGTAGCCCATTCCGGAGAGCCGCTCGACGTTCTCCCGCGTGACCGCGTTTTCCCACATCCTCGTGTTCATCGAAGGGGCGAAGACGAGTTTCGCGCGCGTAGCGCACACCACGGCGGTGAGGAGCTCGTCGCAGATTCCGCACGATATCTTGGCCATTATGTCGGCGGTGGCGGGCGCGATCAGGACCGCATCTGCCCAGTCGGCGAGGGAGATGTGGCAGACCTCGCGCTCCTTTACGAAGCTGAACATCTCGGTGTAGACCGGATTCTTCGAGAGGGTCTGAAGCGTGAGCGGGGTGACGAACTCAAGCGCCGCCCTCGTCGGGACGCATTTGACCTCCGCCCCCTCCTTGACCAGAAGCCTCGCCAGTTCACAGCACTTGTATGCGGCTATTCCGCCGGCGATGCCCAGGAGGATTTTTTTGCCGTCTATGTCGCTTTTCATGGTCCTTGCTCCCAAGGAGACGATACGGGGAAAGGGCGGGGGGCTGCAAGCTCTTATTTGGAACGCCTGGCGGCCGCCGCCGCTCTCACGCGTTTCCTGCGGCGTTTTATCGGGAAGCGCTCGTCGCGGTAGGCCCTCAATTCGTCGAGGTTGAAGAATATGTGGTCGGCGTCGAGGTCCTTTTCGCCGGGCCTCGTGTTGTAGTCGCAGGTGCCCGGAGAGTAACGCTTGCAGATGGACGGGCGGCCTTCGTAGATGTCGCAGCGCTTGTTCTTGTTGAGATATAGGCAGGGGGTGTCCACCAAAACGTACCAGGACCTCTTCTCCACCCGGATGCAGACCCCGCGGTGGGCCAGAAGCCAGGCCAGTTCCTCGAAGTCCGCCCGGCGCCTGGGGGCGTCTATCTCCACGCAGACGTAGTTGCAGCACCTTGCGCAGCTGCGGCACTCGGCCTTCAGCTTCTGTCTTTTTGCGGGTTTCTTTTTCACGGGCGCCCCACTACGACATGCGGTGCGTTTCGTCAATTCAGTTCAGAAAAAAATCTGGCGCGCGGGGGCCGCCGGGGATATCCTCTGTCGTGTCGAAGGGAGGTGCCATGGAAAGCTTGAGCAGGGAAGAGATGAAGCTGCTTCTGAAGCTCGCGAGGGATTCTATAGAGCGCTATCTGAAGGACGGCGGAAGAATCGAGTTCCCGAAGGCCACGCGGGCCCTCCGTGAAGAGTGCGGGGCCTTCGTCACCCTGCACATGCGGGGCGACCTGCGGGGCTGTATAGGCAACATGGTGGGGCGCGGGCCTCTCCTGGAGACCGTACGTGAGATGGCTATCGCCGCCGCATTCCAGGATCCGCGTTTCCCGAGGGTGGACCCGAAGGAGATGGGGGATATCGACATAGAGATATCGGTGCTCTCGCCCATGCGCCGCGTGAAGGACGTATCCGAGATAGAGGTGGGGAGACACGGGATACTCATTCGCCGCGGGATGAACCAGGGCGTTTTGCTGCCGCAGGTAGCCACGGAGTGGGGCTGGGACCGCGACGAGTTTCTCCGGAATACGTGCGCTAAAGCCGGACTGCCGGAGGACGCGTGGAAGGATCCGAACACTTCGATAGAGATATTCTCCGCACAGGTCTTCGGCGAAAAAGAAACGAATTAGGCGGGCGACAAACAAAAAAGGCGGCCGCGCGGCCGCCTTTTTTTGTTTGCTGTCCCTTCCGCTCAGTCGGCGAGCGGGTTGTCGTCGTGCTCGATCTTTGCCTCCGTCCTGGCGGCTCCGGCCTTGGGGAACGGGTGGTGCACAGGGGCCGGCTTGACGAATTTTTCTACCGGTCCGCGGCTGTCCTTGATGTTGAGCTTCGTAAAGTGCATGTCGAACTGGCGGGCGAGCTCGCTCATCAGTGCGCTCTTCGTATTGTCGGTCAGAGACCACAGCTCGCGCTTGAACGGACCGTAACCCTTCTTCCGCGTCTTATAGTAGAATTGTTCCGGGGTCTGGTCGGGTTTCTTTTCGCCTGCGCAGTTCGTGTCGAGCCACTTGTAGATCTGCTCTTTCAGATTTTTCGGAAACGCGGTCGAGTCGAACAGGGCGTTCTGGAAGCCGGTCGCCAGGTGGACCTCCATAGCCTGGTGCTTGGGGAAGTTGTCGAAAGCCGATTCGGGAAGGGTCGACGCTCCGTGCTGAACTACGCCGCCGATTCCGAACTCCTTGCGGCACATCTCGCCGAGCGTGTCTATGACCTTGAAGTCGATCGCCACCTTGGCGATCGAGCCGTCCGGAAGCACGACGCCGCCGTGGCTCGTCCCGGTCTGTATGGAAATCTTGCTCATGCCGGTAAACCCCGAACCGAGCGATTTTCGGTAGCCCTCCACGTAAGCCGAAAGTTCCTCCGGGGTGGAGTTCGCGGTGCCCACCTCGCCTATCTCGCCGCCCACGGAGACGGTTATTCCCTTTGGTTCGCGGGAGCGTATGTGCTTCGTTAGCTCGGCCGCAGCCTCGTAGTTCAGGCGCTGCTGCTCGGAGACGTTCGGCTTCGAGAGGTCGACGAGGGTCGAGGTGTCGATGTCGATGTTGTAGAAGCCGGCCCCCACAGCCTCGTCTATCAGCTCCTTTATGCTGGCGAGCTCCGCCTTCGGGTCCGCGGCGAATTTCTTCGCGTTGGCCTGGAAATGGTCGCCCTGGATGAAGACCGGTGCGCGCCAGTTTTCGCGAAGGGCTGCGCCGAGGATGCAGGTAACGTACTCCGAGGGGCGCTGAGCGGTGTAGCTCATCTCGGATTTAGCGATCTCGAAGATGCACGCGGCCGCGTTCATGCGGGTTAGGGTCTTGAACATGCTGCGTGCGGTGTCGTATGTGAGGCCGCGAAGGTTGATAGCCGGGACGGTCATATCCTTCCATTCGTCCCTGGCGCGCGCCATATAGAAATCGTGTATCGAAGAGGACGGGCAGCCCAGCTTCTGCGACCCCTCCCACACTACCCACCGGCAGGCGTTTCTGACGTGTTCGTCGGCGCTGAAGACCGAGTTCCACACGAGTTTATCCATCGCTTCGTGGCGGAAGCGGTTTTCGTCCTTCACTTTGAGTTCGTCCCCCTCCACCTCGAAGGCGCCCTTGCATGTCTCCTTCATCGCCTCGACAGTCGTCCAGAATTCCATGTGCCCCTCCGTTTGGTTGTCGTTTTCAGCTGCGCGCGAAATACGCATTTCATGATTCATTTCAGTTTGAGCAGCGCATCCTTTAGCCTTCTCGTCCCCTCCTCGATGTTTTGCCGGGATGCTGCGTAGGAGAATCTTATGTGGCCGGGTATGCCGAACGGGTCGCCGCTCACCGTGGCTATGTGAGCCTCCTCGAGCAGGTAGGACGCCAGCTCGTTGGCGCCTGCGATTTTTCTTCCGCCGTGGTCTCTGCCCAGGTAGGCCTCGACGTTAGGGAGCAGGTAGAAAGCACCCTCGGGCACGTGACAGGCAATGTCCTGTATCGAGAGCATGCGTTCGAGCATCATGTCGCGCCGGGCGGCGAACTCCTTCCTCATGTTCTCTATTTCTTCCTGGGGGCCGGTCATCGCTTCGACACACGCCCTCTGGACGAAGCCCGGGATGCCGGTTATCTGTTGTCCGAGAAGCGTCGTCATCTTAGATATGACGTCTCTCGGGCCGGCGGCGTAGCCCATGCGCCAGCCGGTCATGGCGTATGCCTTGGAGACTCCGTTTATCGTGATCGTGACGTCCTTCGCTGCTGGGCACGCCGCGGCTACGGAGACGTGCCTGAAGCCGCCGTATACCAGCTTTTCGTAAATTTCGTCTGATATGATCGCCACGCCGTGCTTCGCTAGAATATCGCCCAGCTTTGCCAGCTCCTCGCGGCCGTATGCGCTCCCGGTGGGATTCGACGGGGTGTTGAGTATGATCGCGCGTGTTTTCGGCGTGATAGCCTCCTCGAGCTCCCGTGGGGTAAGCTTGAAGGAGTTTTCGGCGGATGTCCTTATGACGACCGGGGTCCCG
>DAONII010000107.1:0-5595 GCA_035405085.1 bacterium
CCGCCGTGAACCTCGCCGCCTGCCTTTCGATGAAGGGGTACCGCGTCCTGCTCGTCGACCTAGACCCCCAGGCTCAGGCATCAACGTATCTGCGTGTGGAGGAGCGCTCCCCGAAGGGCAGCGTCTTCGATGCGCTTTTGGGAAAGACCGCAACCGGCCTCCCGATATCCGAGCTCGGGCTCACAGTATCGAGCGGTCTCACCCTTCTGCCGTCGAGTTCCATAACTCCGGATGACGAGGCGAGACTCGCGTCGCAGCCGAAAAGGATATCGAGGCTGGCCGAGGGGTTGCACGATGTGAAGGGGGAGTACGAATTTGGCATCATAGACTGCCCGCCCACGCTGGGGGTTTTGACCCAGAACGCGCTGATGGCGTCGAACGCGGTCCTTTTGACCGTTGAGACGAGCTACCTCGCCCTGCACGGGGTAGGGCGCTTGCTCGAGCTCGTGCAGAACATAAGGCGCGAGAAGGCGCTTCGGGTCTTTGCGGTGGCCACCATGTTCGACGGTCGCACGGCCTTCGCCAGGGAGGTTTTAAAGGACATGCAGGGTTATTTCGACGAGGCGATGCTCCAGACGGTCATCCGCTCGAACGTGAGGCTTCGCGAGTCGGCCTGCCACGGGATGCCCATCTTCGCGTACGACCACTCATCCTACGGGGCGAAGGACTACAGGGCGATGACCGAGGAGATGCTCTCAAGGATAGTCCAGGGGATAGAGGATATGAAGGGGCTTATTCCGCTTGCCAACCGGCCCCCCTCTCTGATAGATGCGGTGGGCGTAAAGTCACGCTCCGCCTGACCTTGCGGGCCGCGACCGCAACCAACCAAGGGAGGCCTCCATGAGGACCCAGAAGACGACGGGAAAAACGACGAAGAGGACGGTGACGAAGGCGACCGAAGATCCGTGGAACCGCACCGGAGCGAACTCGCTCAAGAAGGAGTTAAACGGCTGGCTCGAGAGCCGTACGATATGGAACCATGAAGACTGGCAGAGCCTTATCTTCGACCTTCGCACGAAGGGTTACAGCGACCTGGTCGACACGCCCAAGGGCCAGGATGCGATAGGCTTCTACCTCGAGACGAACAGAAAGGGCGGCTCCTGCTAGAGGAGGAATTTTTTACACGAACGCGAACGGGCGGAACCTCCAGGTTCCGCCCGTTTTTTTGTCTCAGCCGATTTCGTCCTACTTCTTTCTGAACCTGCCGATCTTGAGAAGCCTGCCGATGTTCGCGTTCGACGACTTCTTCGGTATGAGTTTGCCGGTGGGGCATGTGAGGATCGTCGTAATCCCGGGTCCGTGGCCCGACAGGTTCGAGTCCCCGTGCGCGATCACGCCTATCAGGCATGCTCCTTCGAGATAGCGCCAACCGAAGCTCGCGTCGTGATCCGATATGGCGACTATGTCGCCGAGCTTGAGCTCGTCGATGCCGTGCCTGGCCAGCGCCTTTTTGTCGGAGGTCTGCAGGTCGTAGTCGCCCGTCTTCGACTGCATCTGGCCGATTCCGGAACCCATGAGCTTACCGGGGACGACGGCGGCGACCGGGACCTCGATCCTCTCGCCCCTCTCCTTTATTCCCATCCTGCGAAGCAGCGCGGGGTCGACGGAGCACACGGAGACCTCCGGGTGACCGGTCAGCGAAAGCCCCTGGCCGCAGGTGCGAATCTGGATGCGGTCCTCCGTGCAGAGCTTCTCCATCGCGGCGACGGGCAGGTCTACTATGACGTGCTCGCAGCCGCCGTGGCGGCCGGTTACCACGCCGCGGGCCCCTTTCGCCGCGCCGCTTGTCACCCTGGCTTCGTTTCCTATGCACGCGAGGAAGTTGTACCCTGTGTTCGGGCGGTCGCCGCGCTTTTCGGAGTTGAGGAGCGTGGAGACCGCGGGCTCCACGTGGTCGGCGGCCCACCCGAACGCGGAGTCTCCGATGAGAACGTTGAGCGTGATGCCCCCAAGCGAGGGCAGGTTGTGGACCCGGCCGTCGTGGCCTACGCTGTTGGGGTAGACGAGCGCAGGGGCGACCTTTCCGTCCACGACTATCCTGACGAGCTTTTTTTCGTTTGTTTTGAGCATGCAGGGCTTCTAACGCGCAAAGGCCATGTGCTCAAGGCAAAAAAAGACGGCGCCCGAGGGGGCGCCGTCAAAACTGTTCGTCGGCGACTGTCCGAAAGCTACTTTATCGACCACATGCCGGAGCCTTCGAAGCCCAGGGTCAGGCCCTTGGTCATCTTGTTCACCGTATGCTGCTTTACCTCAGCCTTTGGGGTTTCCTTCGCCTCCGCCTTAGCCTTCTGGTTTTTGAGGACGGAACATACGGAGAAGGACTTCGTCTTTATCTTGGAACCCAAGGTGCCGGTCTCGCTGAAATACGCGTCAGCGCACACGGGTTTGTTCGTAGCGAATATCGTGACCTCGCGATTCTCGTCCGCCTTCTTCTCGGCCGAGACGTCGGGGCTCTTGCTCATCCACGCGGGGTTTACCGAAAAGATCACTGTGTCGTCCATTTACCGCCTCCTTTCGTATCTGCAGGTATTATCGGCAGGCTCCGGCAAATGTTGCGTGAATTCAATTTCCCGGGCCGATTCTGCAAATACGGGTTGAAATCCAAAAATTTGCCCTATTATGCATTTGAGGCCGCTTCGATCAAGAAATATGTTGAATAATTTTCTAACGAATTCCGAAGAACTATTTTACGATCGTATGGAGGAGAGCATACGCAGGAGCGTCGGGATGGAGATGCCTATCACGTTCGTGAAACAGCCGCGCACTTCGGATATCAGGGATGCGCCCTTTCCCTGTATCGCGTAGGCGCCGGCCCTGTTCTTCCACTCGCCCGTGGAGATATACCACTCGACCGCCATTTCGGAGAGCTGATCGAACGCGACCTCGGTCCTTACGGTCTCAACACTGCACGAGGCCCCCGAGGCGTCGCGCACCGCTATCGCGCTCGCCACCTCGTGGGTTTTTCCCGAGAGCTTCCCGAGTATGCGCCTTGCGTCCGCCTCGTCTGCCGGTTTGCCTATTATCTCGTCGCCCAAACCTATCGCCGTGTCCACGGTCACGATCACGGCGTCGAGGGAGGGGGGGAGAGCGGCAGCGGCCTTGGCCAGCGCGAGCCTCGATACGTATTCCCCTATCGCCTCGCCTGGCAAAGGACTCTCGTCTATGTCCACCGAGTCAGACAAAAAGTTTAAACCCGTGTCGGCGACGAGCTTTCGGCGCGCCTCGGAGGCGGTGGCCAGGACGATAGGCCGCTTGAAATCCATCATTTGCACCGGCCGAATATGCCCCCGAGCGCTTGGAATTACAACGATAAATTTATTGATTTCAAGATGTTATCATGTACAAAGGCGCCCGGTATTGCCTGTGTCGAATCGGCCCCGATATTTTGCGCAACATTTCATGAACAGGCTCGATAAGAATATACACACAAGGGAGGTGTCATGTCCGACAAGACGGTAACGGCGACTGCGCTCTACAGCTGCACCACGAAGATGCCTTACACCGAGAAACACACTGTGGAGAAGGAGGTTTCGGTGGAGGTGAAGGAGGGGGAGGGCGCCAAGGAGACCTACGAGAAGCTGAAGAAGGCGGCCGCGGAGTTAAACGGCAAGTACGTTGACGGCTGCGCCGAGAGAAGCTTCATCCGCTTCAAGGATATGCCGTAGATTTACGCCGGGGCTTCGTTTACACGGCCCGCATTTGAAAAAAACTCGAGGATGTTTTCCTTGAGCTCCTCCGGGCTCGAGGTTCGGTGCACACCCTGCAGGAAGGCCTTCACGCCTGGTATCCCCTTGCCGTACCAGGGCAGGACCGCCCTCATATTGAGGACGGCGATTTTGTCGCCGACCACTTCGCGCAGGTGGTCCATGTGTCTCGCGGCGGCCTCGCCCCGCTCGACCGGCCCGGGCGGCGCATCTCCGGTCAGAATCGAGCGGAAGATCCACGGGTTTCCCACGGCGGCGCGTCCGATCATAACGCCGTCGCAGCCGGTCTCCGAGAGCATGCGCAGCGCGTCCTCGCGGCATTTCACGTCGCCGTTTCCTATCACCGGGATCGATACCGCGCATTTCACCTGAGATATTGAGCGCAAGTCCGCCTTTCCGCGGAATTCCTGGCGCTTCGTGCGGCCGTGGATCGCCACCGCGTCGGCTCCTGCGCCTTCGGCTATCCTGGCGATCTCGGCGCAGTTGATGTTTTCTTCGTCCCAGCCAGATCTGATCTTCACCGTCAAGGGGCGTGCGGTCGCCCTTCTGGCAGCCGAGACGATTTTTCCGACGAGGCCGGGCGTGCACATCAGCGCGGCGCCGGCCCCCTTGCAGCACACCTTTTTCACCGGGCAGCCCATGTTTATGTCGATCAGGTCCACCGGCTCCGCCTCCAGCATCTCGACAGCGAGGCGTATCGATTCCGGGTTCGCGCCGAAGAGCTGAACGCCGAAGGGCCTGGCGGCGTTGTCGTTGGCGAAGTAGCGGCGCGTCCTTTCGTGTGCGCGGAGCGCACCTTCCGCGGAGACCATTTCGGAGACTGCGAGAGCGCAACCCTGCTCGAGCGCGAGCATCCTGTAGGGGAGGGAGGAGAGCCCGGCCATCGGCGCCGCGACCAGGTTGTTCTTGAGCTTGAGGCTCCCTATCCGCACCGGTCCGAACGGATCCTTTTCGGTGACCTCGGCCATGCCGCGGCTATACACGAGCAAAAGGCCGTACCGCAAGGCGAAAAGGGGTGATTTCCCTTGAAAGCTGCTGCGGGTTTGTGTTAGCGGACTGCACCCGCCGCGTTCGGGGGAGTGCTGCGGGCCGGCTGTCTTTGCAAACGATCTCTTCTTGAAAGGGTAACGAGAGGCCATGTCCAACACAATTTCCCCCGAGCAGTCCTGCGACTTCTATCTCCCCGAAAGTTTTAAACAGACGATATCCGAGACGCCGCAGATTTCGCCGCTTTTGAACGCCGCCGCCGATACCGGCTTTCAGGCTGACTATCGCGTTACGATAAAGGCCGAGGGGCTGCCCGAAGGTGTGAAGGTAGCTCTCGACCCCGAGGACGGGACGCCTACGTTCCTCATGGAGGACGAGGCCGCGCTCGACAGCATGCTTGCGGTCATGGGGGGCGAGGCCGGCTCCAAGGCGAAGGACGAGGGGAAAAAGGACCTGGCCTACAAGATAAACAAGATAACGAAGCTCCTCTGGCGCGTGGGCTTTGCCGCAGCATACGTTCCCTACTCCCGCAAGTTTCACGACACCTATCTCTACTATCACCTGGGAAACCCGAAGCAGGACTTCTTCACCGCGAACCCGCTCCTGGCGAAGGGATACGACCGTTCGACAGGCTTCGGGCGGTCGGTGCAGAAGGTCTACCTGCCGGAGCAGTACCGGAAGATGGACTACCGGGAGCTCGTGTCGCGCCGCGAGGAGCTGCGCGAGTCAGGTTCGCGCTTTCAGCAGGCCTCCTCCAGGCTGATGATAGGTTCGAATATCGTGAGGATGGCAGGGAATACGCTCGCTCTCGGCCAGTGCCTGCTCGGCGACGAGGAGTGCGAGGCCTCGAAGGCCGCCCTCATCGGCAGCGACCTCGGGATATCGTGGGCGTTCATCGCGGTTC
>DAONII010000108.1:0-3073 GCA_035405085.1 bacterium
TGAGGGCGAGATGGGTGACGCGGTGATGGGAGCCCAGGCCAGGCTCATGAGCCAGGCTCTGAGGAAGCTCACCGCCACGATCGCGCGCTCGCAGACGATGGTGATATTCATCAACCAGATCCGGATGAAGATCGGCGTTATGTTCGGAAACCCCGAGACGACGACCGGCGGAAATGCCCTGAAGTTTTACTCATCCGTGCGCATCGACATCCGCAGGATAGCTCCGATCAAGGTCGGCGACAGCGTGGTGGGCAGCCGCACTCGCGTCAAGGTCGTCAAGAACAAGGTGGCTCCGCCGTTCCGCCAGGCCGAGTTCGACATCATCTACGGCGAGGGGATATGCCGGGCCGGCGATATCCTCGATCTGGCCACCGACATGGGGCTCATAGAGAAGAGCGGCTCCTGGTATACCTGCGGCGATGACCGTATCGGACAGGGGCGCGACAACGCCAGGCTCTTTCTTAAGGAGAATCCGAAGCTCCTCGCGCGCCTCGAGAAGGCGGTGCTCGATAAACACGGGATAGTGAGGTTCGCGCAGAAGACCGAGGCAGCGAAGGAACCTCAGAAGGATGCGACGAAGCAGGACACCAAGGGCAAATAGCTCGCACAGGCGATGGGGGAATGTAAGGGCCCGCCGGTTCACGCCGGCGGGTTTCTTTGTTCGCACGCGCCCGGGTTTCGAACCTATCGGGCGCTTGTAATTTGATTTGGCCGGTGCTAGGGTGCGCCGGCTTTGCCGGTTTCGGTTCAAGGCTTTTGATGTCAAAAACAAGGGGGCGAGGCGCTGCATGAAATCAAGGGATGTCCGAGAGGCGTTTTTGGCTTATTTCGAAAGCAACGGGCATGCGCGCGTCAAGAGCGCGTCTCTCGTGCCCCAGAACGACCCCTCTCTCTTCTTCACGAACGCAGGCATGGTTCAGTTCAAGGAGCTGTTCCTGGGCGAGGAGAGCCGCTCCTACAGGCGCGCCTGCTCGTCGCAGAAGTGCATGCGCGTCTCCGGCAAGCACAACGACCTTGAAAACGTAGGGCACACGCCGCGCCATCACACCTTCTTCGAGATGCTTGGCAACTTCAGTTTCGGCGACTACTTCAAGGAGGAGGCGATTGCGTTCGGCTGGGAGTTTCTGACCAGGGAGATGGGACTTCCTAAGGAGAGGCTCTATGCCACCGTCTTTCGGGATGACGACGAGGCGGAAAGGCTCTGGAGGAAGCATGTTCCTGCTGATCGCATCTTTCGCCTCGACGAGAAGGACAACTTCTGGGCGATGGGCGACACAGGGCCCTGTGGCCCATGCTCCGAGATAATATGGGATTTCGGCTCCGGGCCGGTTAGCAGGGAAGACCTGGACTCCGAGCGCTTCATGGAGATATGGAACCTCGTCTTCATGCAGTTCAACCGCAACTCGAAGGGGGAGACTTCGCCGCTCGCGGCTCCGTCGATCGATACCGGGATGGGGCTCGAGCGCCTCTCGGCGGTCATGCAGGGGGTGAATTCTAGCTGGGATACGGACCTCTTCGTGCCGCTGATATCGCGTATCGCGGAGGTGACCGGCAGTTCCCCCGGAGAATCCCCCGAGGTGGATATTGCCCTTCGGGTCATCGCCGACCACATCCGCGGTTCCGTCTTCCTAGTCGGTGACGGCGTCATACCTTCGAACGAGGGGCGAGGCTACGTTCTGCGCAGGATCCTGCGTCGTGCGATACGCTACGGCAAGCGTCTGGGGCAGGACGCGCCTTTTCTCGCAGAGCTCGCACACGCGGTCGTAGACGAGATGGGCGCCGTATATCCAGAGCTCGCCACGCACCAGCACTTCATCGAGAAGGTCATAGGAGCCGAGGACGAGCGTTTCTACGAGACGCTCGACCGTGGCCTAGAGCTCCTGCAGGGAGAGATGGAGAAAACGAAGGGCGCGACGATAACCGGCGACGTGGCGTTTCAGCTCTACGACACATACGGGTTTCCCCTGGACGTGACGCAGCAGATCGCCGCGGAGCGTGGCTTTTCAGTGGACGAGAAGGGTTTTCAGCTGCGCATGGAGGAGCAGCGCGCGAGGGCGCGCGCTTCGTGGAAGGGCTCGGGGGAGGAGGGCGTGGCCGCGGTGTACAAGGAGCTGGTCGCGGCCGGGATAAAGAGCTCCTTCGTCGGTTACGGCGAGGAGAACGAGGAATCCGAGGTGTGTGCGATAATCCTCGACGGGAAGCGCGTTTCCGAGGCCGGCCATGGCACGGCACCGCAGTTCGTGACCAGATCCACCCCGTTCTACGGTGAGTCGGGCGGGCAGGTCGGTGATACGGGGATCGCCGTCGCCGAGGATATAGACCTCAAGATAGTGGACACGAAGAGGCCGCTGCCGGACCTCATCGTGCACCACGCCGAGGTGCAGCGCGGCACCATCAGGGAGGGGATGCTCCTCACGCTGGCCATAGACGATGAGCGGCGTCAGCGCATCCGCTGCAACCACACGACCACGCATCTGCTTCACCGCGCGCTTCGGGAGGTTCTGGGCGAGCACGTTAAGCAGTCAGGGTCGTCGGTCGATCACAAGAAGCTCAGGTTCGATTTCTCGCACTTCCAGGCGCTTTCCCGCGATGAGCTTAGCGATGTCGAGCACAAGGTGAACGACGCGATACGGAAAAACTATCCGGTGATAACCTACGAGCTTTCGCACGATGAGGCCCTTGCGCGGGGGGCGCTGGCTTTCTTCGGCGAAAAGTACGGCGAACGCGTGAGGATGATAGACATATCCGGGTATTCGCGTGAGCTCTGCGGCGGCACGCATGTCTCAGCCACCGGGGAGATCGGCATGATGAAGATACTCGGCGAGTCGTCGGTTGCCGCCGGCGTTCGCCGGATAGAGGCGGTGACGGGTCTGGGCGCCTCCAAATACGTTGAGGAGCTGGAGGGTGCGCTTGCGGAAGCAGCCAGGGTCATGAAGGTGAGGCCTGTCGATGTGGCCTCCCGTGCGGCCAAGCTCGCCGAGGAGATGACGAGGCTCGAGCGGGAGCTCAAGGCAGCGCGAAGCCGGGCCTCTGGCGCATCGAGCCGCGACCTGATGGGCGAGGTGCGCGAGGC
>DAONII010000108.1:3173-5519 GCA_035405085.1 bacterium
GCGCAGGGGGGCGGGACGGATGCGGCCGCGCTCGAGGCTGCGCTGAAAACCATCGATGTCATCATAACGGGAAATCCTGAAACCTGATTTCTGCGCGCCCCGTCCTGGTCGTCGGTGCTCTGGATTTTGAATTCGTTCGGGGTCTGTGGTTTGGTGCCCGGGATTTGAGGAGGAGTATATGGTACAGGCAAACAGGATAAGAAACGGGGCGGTGATCGTCTACAACGGCGAGCTGTGCAGGGTGCTTTCCGTCACTCACCTGACCCCGGGGAACCTTCGTGCGATGGTTCAGATGAAGATGAGGAACTTAAAGAGCGGCCTGCAGTTCGAGAACCGCTTTCGCGCCACCGAGGACGTGGAGCAGGCTTTTCTCGAGAAGCATCAGATGGAATATCTCTACGACGACGGCGAGCGCTATCACCTGATGAACTGCGAGACGTTCGAACAGATAGAGATGGACCGCGAGATGTTCGGCGACGCTATTCACTATCTTTTGCCGAACACGAGGGTCGAGGTGACCTTCTACGAGGGGAGCCCGATAGGGGTCGAGCTTCCCTCGTCAGTAACGCTCAAGGTGGTCGAGGCCGAGCCGGCAGTGAAGAAACAGACGGCCTCCGCCTCCTACAAGAAGTGCACGGTGGAGACCGGGCTCGTCGTCATGGTCCCCCCGTTCGTCGAGGCCGGGGAGTCGATAAAGGTGAACACCGAGACGGGCGAGTATCTCGAGAGGGCGTAGTCGCCAAGGGGAGGCGGCGGGGCGGCTTTCTTCGCGGGGGCGCTTTTTTCAGGCCCCTTTTCTGTCCTCGAGGTACTGAAGCAGGGCGGGGAAGAACAGCAGGGTGGTGAGCAGGCAGGCTGTGAGTCCTGCGACGGCCAGCGAGCCTATCGAGCGCAGCCCGCTGTGGAAGGTGAAGCAAAGTCCCATGAAACCGAATATGTTCGTGAGGGAGCTGGTCATCGCAGCGCTGCCCGACGATTTCCAGGCGGCTACGACCGAGCCGCGACCCATCTCCCTGTAGCGGTGGTAGAGGTGGATAGCGTTGTCTATGCTCGTTCCTACCGATGTAGGTATTACCACCATGTTGTAGAAGTTGAGCCGGATGCCCAGCACGTACATTATCAGAAAAGTCAGGAAGACGCCCAGCACGATCGGCGACACGACCATAACGGCCGCCTTTACGCTTCTGAAGTCGAGCCACACTATGGCGCAGACGATTATGAACGCCAGGGCTACGACTCTAGCGCCGTCGGACATCATCGTGCGCAAAACGTCGGCGAAGACGAGAGCGTCGCTCGACGGGTGAAATGTACCCAACCGCGTCTCTATGGTTCCTATCTGTCGTGCGAACTTTATCGCGTTTCTCCCGTCGTCCAGCTCCATCTTCGGCAAAGGGTTTATGTAGGCGAGTTCGTAGTCGGTTACGCCGGTGTTGCCCTTGAATATCTCGCGAACCTCCTCGGGGACCTCGTGCTCCTCGACCGTCGTGGTTTCCCCGAGGGCCTCTCTGAAACGGTCGAGGTCCTTCTTGTGTTCGCCCTTCACGAGCTTGAGGGTCTTGTCGGCGAGCAAATCCTGCATCTGGCCTATTACCGCTAGCTTCTCCTCCTGGTTCGGGGGAATCAGATCGTGCGAGGACTTGAAGGCGTCGATCACGTTTTCCTCGCCGGCGGCTTCCTGCGAGGCCTCTATCGCCTCCTTGATCGCCAGCGCCTCCTCGTGGTTTCGTATCACGACCGCTGCAGGGGAGTTTACCGACGAGCTCGTCTCGCGCTGCCTCTCCCTGGCCTCCCTGGCCGCCGGGACGTTCGCCTTGATCATCGAGAAGCGCCACTCGAAATCCACGTTCGGGAGGTTTAAGAGGGTCAAAACGAACAGCACGGCGAAGCCAGCGAGCGTGAATCTGGGTAGCGGAAAACGCGCGGCGCCCGGCGAGGACCACTTCTTTTGCAGAGTTGTCCCTTCTCTGCGCACGCTGTCGAAGCCTATGCCGCGCGTGAACGAAAGCAGACGCAGCTTCTCGGCCATTATGAGCATCGACGGAAAGACGAGCACGTACACAGCGTAGTTGATGACCAGGCCGGTGCCGGCGATGTAGCCGAACTCCGAGAAACCCTTGAAGTCGTTGATAACCAGTATCCAGAAGCTGGCCGCTACGGTCGCCGCGGACGTAAGCGCCGACCCCCCGGTGTGATAGAGCATCCGGAAGATTGATTCCACGGTCGGCGTGCCCGCCCTCCTTTCCTCAATGTACCTCGCCAGGAGATGAATTCCGATCTCGACGCCGAGGCCTCCCAGAATTGCGAAGAGGAACGAGGTGACGAGGTTCAGGCTTTTGATGTGGAGGG
>DAONII010000109.1:0-5511 GCA_035405085.1 bacterium
ATCCCCGGAGGAGACGAAGTCCTTTATCACCTCCGGGGATACGAGCGGCGACGCGCCGCTCGTATCCCCGGAGGTGATAAAGGACTTCGTCTCCTCGGTTGAGGAGGACGGCGCGGCGTTGGGCGTCCTCACCATGTCCCCTCCCGACCCGTCGGGGTACGGCAGGATCGTGCGCGACTTAAGCGGCCAGGTGGTCAAGATCGTCGAGCACCGGGACGCCTCCGATGACGAGCTGCGCATAAACGAAGTGAATACGGGCGTGATTTGCGCCGAGCGCGCCTGGCTCTTCAGGACGCTGCGCGCGATAAAGAAAAACGAGGCGAAGGGTGAGTTCTACCTCACCGATCTGGTCTCCGTCGCCGTCAGGGAGGGGAAGAGGGTCCTGGGTTTTTGCGCTTCTTCCTCGGAGGATTTTCTCGGCATAAACACCAGGGTGGAACTCGCGAACGCCTCGCGCCTGATGCGCATAAGGATAAACCGCGCCCTTCAGCTCAAGGGCGTGGGCATAGAGGACGACCTGCACACCGTGATAGACGCCGGCGTGAAGATAGGTGCCGACACCTCGATCATGCCGTTCTCCTTCCTTCTCGGCGATACCCGTATCGGTGCGGACTGCATCATAGAAAACGGCGTTGTGATAAGGGATTCGGTTGTGAAAAACGGTGCCCACATAAAGGCTCACAGCGTCATCGAAGGGGGCGAGATATCCGACGGCGCGGTAGTCGGCCCTTTTGCCCGCATACGCCCCGGATCGAGGATCGGGCGCGGCGCGCGAGTGGGCAACTTCGTGGAGCTTAAAAAGACCTCGATGGGCGCGGGTGCGAAGGCCAACCACCTCACCTACCTCGGCGACGCCGAGATAGGCGCGGGGTCGAACATCGGCTGCGGCACTATAACATGCAACTACGACGGGCGAGAGAAGCACACAACGGTGATAGGGGCCGGCGCGTTCGTCGGCTCAGACGTGCAGTTCGTGGCGCCCGTGAAGGTGGGCAGAAACGCCGTGATAGGTGCCGGATCCACCATCACTCGTGACGTGCCCGCCGGTGCGCTCGCGCTCTCCCGCCCGGAGCAGAAGACGGTAGCGGGCTATGCCGCCAAGCGTTTGAAAAAGAAGAAGAAACGAACAAGGCCCGGGTGAGGAAAGTCTTACTGCAGCGCCTCTGAGCGAAGGTTTTGAGGGGCGGGCGGTTTTTTTCTTCCTAAATCTCGAGTGCCTGTGTTATACGACCCCACCTTTTTGCATGGGGTTGGCATGGGTGCCAAGGGAATGACAGCCGACAAAAGAGTGCGGAGATCCACATGTGCGGAATAGTCGGATACGTGGGAAGGGGTGACGCGATACCCGTGCTGCTCGACGGCCTCAAGCGTCTCGAGTACCGCGGCTACGATTCCGCGGGTATAGCGGTCACCGGAGTCGGAGGCATAGAGATTCAGCGAACCGAGGGGAAGCTCGAGCGCCTCGAGCGGCTGCTATCCTCGCATCCGATGAAGGGCTGCATAGGCATCGGCCACACCCGCTGGGCAACGCACGGTCGCCCCTCCGAGACGAATGCGCATCCCCACCGGTCCGGCGACATAGTTGTAGTGCACAACGGGATCATCGAGAACTACGTCGAACTTCGGAATTTTTTGACAGGAGAGGGGTTCTCCTTCACGTCCGAGACCGACACCGAGGTGATATGTCACCTCGTGGAGTACTTCCATCACAGGCAGAAGGCGTCGACCATAAACTCGGTGAAGCTCGCCGTGCAGAAACTGCGCGGTTCCTATGCTCTCGTGATAATGAACGGCCGCGAGCCGGAGACGCTCTACGTGGTGAAGAGGGGTTCGCCCCTCGTTGTCGGGGCGGCCGAGGGGGAGCGCTTCGTTGCATCCGACATACCGGCGCTTCTGCCCTACACGAAGGAGATGCTCTTTCTCGAGGACGGCGACGTCGCGATACTCACGCCCTCGAGCATCGACCTCTTCGGCGAGAACGGCGAGCAGATCGACCGAAAGATGCAGCATATTCCCTGGACGCCGCTAATGGCGGAGCGCGGTGGCTACAAGCACTTCATGCTCAAGGAGATATTCGAGCAGCCGACGGCAGTCGAGGACACGATGGCCGGCAGGCTTGACCAGGCCCGCGGCGCGCTCGCGCTCGACGAGATATCCGCGCTCTTCGGGCCGGACGGAAGGCCCCGCTTCGACAGGGTGGTGATCGTAGCCTGCGGAACCTCCTATCACGCCGGGATGGTCGGCAAGTACATGATAGAGACCCTTGCCCGGATTCCCGTGGCGGTGGATTACGCCTCCGAGTACCGATACCGCGAGCCGATCTTCGACAGCAGGACGCTGATACTGCCGATATCGCAGTCGGGCGAGACCGCCGACACGCTCGCTGCACTCACGATGGCCCGAAAGAGGGGCGCCTCGGTGATGGCGATCTGCAACGTCGTGGGCAGCTCTATAGCGCGCGCCGCCACGGCGACGCTCTACACCCACGCAGGCCCCGAGATAGGCGTCGCGTCGACGAAGGCCTTCACCGCTCAGCTCGTAACCCTCTATCTGTTCGGCCTCTACCTCGCGCAGAAGACTGGCAGAATAGAGGCCGCCGACCTCGCAGGGCGCATAGACGAACTCGTGCGCCTGCCGCGCATGATAAAGGAGGTCCTGGAAAGCGCCCCGCAGCTCCGAGCGATAGCTGAGAGGATAGCCGACGCCACGCACGTGCTCTTCATCGGGCGCGGCGCGAATTTTCCCGTGGCCCTTGAGGGGGCGCTCAAGCTCAAGGAGATATCATACGTCCATGCCGAGGGCTTCGCGGCGGGAGAGCTCAAGCACGGCCCCATAGCATTGATCGACCACGGAGTTCCGGTCATCGCGATCGCCCCCTCGGATTCCACGCGCGAGAAGCTTCTCTCGAACATAGAGGAGGTGCGCGCCAGGGGCGCCGAGATAATAGCGATCACGACGAACGGCGACCCGGCCCTTCGCGAGAATGCGCGCGACGTGATATCACTGCCGAAGACGAGCTGGTACCTCACGTCGGTGCTCGCCTCCGTGCCGCTTCAGCTGATCGCCTACTACGTCGCCGACCACAAGGGCACCGATGTGGACCAGCCGCGAAACCTGGCGAAGAGCGTAACGGTGGAATAGCCGCGGCCCGCTTCTGAACCCTTTTTCAGCGGAAGGCCGGAAAAGACCCGCGATGCAACTCAACCCACAGCAGCAGGAGGCGGTCGAACACGGCGACGGGCCGATCCTCGTCCTCGCCGGGCCCGGGAGCGGCAAGACCCGCGTGCTGGTTCACAGGATCGCCTCGCTCATAGAACGGGGCCTTGCGTTTCCTTCGCAGATACTGGCTGTCACGTTCACGAACAAGGCGGCCGAGGAGATGCGGCGGCGCATAGAGGGTCTCGTGGGCACGGGAGCGCGCGAGATAGCCGCGGGCACCTTCCACTCCGTGTGCCTTAGGCTGCTGCGCCGCCATGCTGAGGAGGCCGGATACGGCGAGCGCTTCCTCGTATACGACGAATCCGACTCGCTGTCTCTGGTGAAGGAGTGCTTCGACGCGCTCGGGTTCGATCGGGAACGCTTCCCCCCGCAGTCGGCGTTGGAGCGGATAAGCCGTGCGAAGGACTCGTGCAAGGGGCCCGATGAGTTCGCGTCCGAGGCGGCGGGCAACCCCTATCTCGAGCGCGTGGCAAAGGTCTATGCGCGCTATCAGTCGAGGCTGGTCGAGCTGCAGGCTATGGATTTCGGCGATCTCATACGTCTCGCGGTGCTGCTCTTCGAAAAGAACCCGGGGATCCTGGAACAGTACAGGAGCCGCTGGAGGTACATGCTCGTCGACGAGTACCAGGACACGAACCGCGCGCAGTATCTCCTTCTCTCCGCGCTCGCGAGGGGGAACTCGAACATATGCGTCGTAGGCGACGACGACCAGAGCATCTACAGGTGGAGGGGTGCGGACGTATCCAACATCCTGCGCTTCGAGAAGGACTTCCCCGGCGCGAAGGTCGTGAGGCTCGAGCAGAACTACCGCTCCACCGGAGCTATACTTGCGGCGGCGGGGGCGGTCGTCTCCAGAAACGCGGGGAGGAAGAGCAAGAGCATATGGACTAAGAATTCGGAAGGGCGAAAGGTGCGGATAGTGTCCTGTGAGTCCGAGAGGCGTGAAGCGGAGATCGTCGCGGAGCGGCTCTCGGACGGCGGGTCGAGATACGGCGACGTGGCGGTCTTCTACCGCACGAACGCGCAGTCCCGTCCGTTCGAGGAGACCTTTCGCCTGGCCGGGATACCCTACAGGATATTCGGCGGCATGAAGTTCTACGAGCGCGCGGAGGTTAAGGACGTCCTCGCATACATGAGGCTGGCTCTCGACCCTAGCGACGACGTCGGCTTCAGGCGCGTCGTGAACGTTCCGGCGCGGGGCCTGGGAAAGACGACCGTAGGGAGGCTCGAACTCTTCGCGCGCGAGCGCGGCCTCTCCATGCTCGCGGCCGTTCCAAAGTTCGTCCTCTCGGGCGCGCTGCGAAGCAACGCTGCGGCGAAGCTCAAGGCCTTTGCGGAGATAGTCGACGGCCTGGCGCGCGAGGCGAATTCGAACGACCTGGGCGCCTTTGTGAGGATGGTGCTGAACGACAGCGGGTACATCGGGGCGCTCGCGCAGGCGTCGTCGATAGAGTCGGAGGCGCGCCTCGAGAACATAAACGAGCTCGTAACCGCGGCAGAGGAGTTCGCGTCGGCCGACGGCGACGAGTCCGGCCCGCCTCTCCAGCAGTTCCTCGACCAGGTGGCCCTCGTCTCCGGGGCGGATGCGATAAACGACGAGCTCGGTTCCGTGACCATGATGACGCTGCACCTGGCCAAGGGTCTCGAGTATCCCGTCGTCTTCATGGTCGGGATGGAGGAGGGGCTATTCCCTCATTCGCGTTCGCAGGACGACCCCGAGGAGCTCGAGGAGGAGAGGCGGTTGTGCTACGTCGGTATGACGCGCGCAAAGGAGGAGCTCTTCCTCACCCACGCGTTCAGGCGCAGGCTCTTCGGGGCCGAGCGCTACAACGTGGCCTCAAGGTTTCTGGACGAGATGCCGAAGGAGCACGTCGAGAGGCGCTCGACGTTCAAGGGGACTGGGAACGGTTTTCGCGTCTCGGGTATCGGGTCTCGGGTCTCGGAACTCGACGATTTCGACCAGCGCCCCGCCGAGGAGCGCGGGATGTTCGCGCGAGGGCTGCGCGTGATGCACCCGGCTTTCGGCGTAGGAGTCATAAAGCTCTGCGAGAAGACATCCGCGGGCCACAAGGTCACGGTCAGCTTTCAGAACGGTTCGGTCAAGCGCCTCATCGCCGAATTTGCAGGCCTCGTCCCCGCGTAGTTTCCCGGATGTCATTCTGAGCCCTTCGACTCACATTTGTTCACTCAGGGTAAACTCCGCGAAGAATCCCGTCATCGGCGCGTCCGGCCCGGCGCCGTTCCCCCGTGCTCTGCCGCCGCCGGAGAAACGGGAACATGATACATTTTTTG
>DAONII010000110.1:0-5414 GCA_035405085.1 bacterium
CCGCTCTCCCCCCTCAATCTCTTCAATATCACCTGGCGCGACGGGAGCGACAGGATCAGGCACGTCGTTTTGCCGAAGGCGCTCACCGGCATAGAGGCCGAGATCTGCCTCATAGTTGGGAAGGGTTTTCCTACCGGGAGCCATAAGGTGGGCCCGACGTACTCATGCACCATAGAGAGGCAGGTCAGGGGAGAGATAGAACCGGGCAAACACAGGCTGGTATGGCCGTCCACCGGCAACTACGGCGTTGGCGGTGCGTATGTTGGGGAGAGGATGGGCTACGATTCGCTCGTCATACTCCCCGAGGAGATGAGTCAGGAACGCTTTGACAAGATCTCCTATTACGGTGCGAAGTTCATAAAGACTCCGGGGTGCGAGTCGAATGTGAAGGAGATCTACGACAAGGCCCATGAGCTCGAGCGTGAGCCGGACACGATCATAGTGAACCAGTTCTCCGACTTCGCGAACTATCGCTTTCATTACTACGTCACCGGCACTACCATGCTCGAGCTCTTCGATGAGCTCGCAGCAAAGGGGTTGGGAACCCGGCTTGCGGCGATAACATCCGCGATGGGCTCGGCCGGGACCATAGCCGCCGGCGAACGCATAAGGGAGAGACACGCCGACTGCAGAATCGTAGGTCTGGAGCCTGTACAGTGTCCCACCCTTTATTCCAACGGCTTCGGAGGACACGACATTCAGGGGATCGGTGACAAGCACGTCACATGGATACACAACACCGATATGCTCGACGCGATGATATGCATCGACGAGTGGGATTCAAAGAAGGGCATGCAGCTGATGTCCGAGGACGCCGGGATCGATGTGATAGCCGATCACGGCGGCGACAGGGGTTATCTCGAATGCATGCGCGGCCTGATAGGAATATCCGGGGTTTGCAACATACTCGGTGCGATAAAGGCCGCAAAACACTGGCGCCTGGGAAAGGGCGACATAATCCTCACCATAGCGACCGATTCGCTAGACAGATATCATTCTGTAATAGACGCTATGAACCTTTCTCTGGGCAGGATGGACCGCGAGGAGGCGGAGAGGCGTCTGAATTCGATCTTCCACAGGCAGGGGACCGAATTCATCCGCGAGGGCACCCAGCACGCCAAGGACTGCTGGGCAAACCTCAAATACTACACCTGGATAGAGCAGCAGGGCAAGGACGTCGCGGAACTTCGGGCGCAGCGCTCGCACGATTACTGGCTCGAGCAGCAGGCGCGCGTCGCCGAAACCGACAGGCTGATAGCCGAGATGCGAGGCTGGTGAGGCGCTCCTGAAAAAGGCCCCCTTACCGCTAGGCGTTGGCAGCATTTTCCCTGGGTGATATACCATCTTGCAGGCCCAAGTGGCCCCTGGAGCGATTCAAGGTATGCTCGTAATAACGAATGCCACGATACCCGAGGGAGTCGAAAACGACACGAGGAAGGTCCATCTCGTGATCGATGGCGAGGCTATTCGCGACATCCTCCCGGCGGAATCCCGCCCCCCGAGGGATGGGCACAGGATAGACGCATCGGACCTTCTGGTTCTTCCGGGAGCGATAGACCCGCACGTCCATTTCGATACCCCCGGTTACACCCACCGCGAAGACTTCACCTGCGGTTCCATGAGCGCCGCAGCCGGCGGAGTCACCACAGTGATAGACATGCCGGATACCTCCATACCACCCGTTACGGACAGGGCGAGCCTGATGGCCAAGCTGAAGGCGGTGGGCGACATGGCCGTAATCGATTTCGCCCTCTGGGGAGGGATGAGCGGCAACGAGCTTCGTTCCGCGGGCTGGCGCGCGCACCTGCGCGCGATGAAGTTGGAGGGCGTAGTGGGGATAAAGTGTTACCTCCTCTCAGGTATGCGCTCTTTCGAACATCTGCTTCCCCTGGAGCTTGTGGAAGTTATGCGAAGGGCTCAGGAGCTGGGGATGGTGGTCGGCCTTCATGCGGAGGACCGCGATCTGGTCACTCGGCGCACCGCCGGCATTCAGACCACGGGCCGGCAGGACGCTAACGCCTACTACGAGGCGCGGTGTGAGCCTGCGGAGCACGACGGCGTCCGCCAGGGAGCGGCCGTTGCGACGGAGACCGGGTGTTCACTGCACGTAGTCCACGTGGGATCGGCTCGCGCGGCGCAGGCGGCAATCGAGGCCAGGAGGGCGGGTGCCGATATAACGCTCGAGACGTGCCCGCATTTCCTGGCATTTTCTCACGAAGACCTCGCAGAGCGCGGTTCCATACTCAAGACCGCCCCGGTTCTGAAGACGAAGGATGACTGCGCAGGCCTCTGGAAGATGCTCGCAGACGGCGGAATAGATTTCGTGGCATCGGACCATGCCCCTTGCCCGCCCGGTGAGAAGGAAACGGGCTCAATTTGGACGGATTACAACGGCATCTCCGGCACCGAGACCCTCTTCCCCTATATCTTCTCCGAGGGCTACGTTAAGGGCCGGATAACTCTCGCGCGCCTAGTCGATGTCACATCCTCAGCTGCGGCGAAGCGTTACGGCCTGTATCCGCGGAAGGGCTCGATAGCGGTCGATACGGACGCCGACCTCGTATTCGTGGATCCGGAAAGGAAATGGAAGGTCGAGGGGGCTCGGTTTGGCTCCAAAGGGAAGCTCACGCCTTTCGACGGGGCAAGGTTCACCGGCAGGGTGGTTAGAACAATGTGCCGCGGCATAGTCGTATACGAGGAGGGCAAGGGCGTAGTGGCTCAGCCCGGCTTCGGGCGTTTCATCCGCCGCGGTGCATAGGAGGGGAAATTCATGAAGAGACCGTGCGAGGACATACTGAAGTCGGCCGAGGGATACTCTGAATCGGTGGCGGGATTTCTGGCGGACATCGTTTCCATACCGTCTCCGTCGGGCGGGGAGAGGGAGGTCGTGCAGCGCATCGGAGAGGAGATGACCCGCGCAGGTTTCGACGAGGTTCGCACCGATGCCCTGGGTTCCGTGATAGGCAGGATCGGAAGCGGCGAGACGATGATAGCCATGGACGCCCACATCGACACCGTCGATGTGGGCAGTCGCGATCTCTGGAGCTTCGAGCCGCACCGCTCATTCGTCAAGGACGGGAAGGTATGGGGCAGGGGAACCGCGGACCAGAAGGGCGGGATGGCCTCGATGGTCTACGCCGGCAGAATCATAAAGGAGCTCGGTCTCGAGGAGGACTACACCCTTCTCGTCACCGGAACCGTCATGGAGGAGGACTGCGACGGGCTTTGCTGGCAGCACCTCATAAAGGAGGAGGGGATACGTCCCGACGTGTGCGTAATCACCGAGCCTACCGGGCTCAGGATATACCGAGGCCATAGAGGTCGCATGGAGATGGAGGTGGAGGTGCGCGGCCTTTCGGCCCATGGCTCTGCGCCTGAGCGGGGCGACAATGCCGTATATAAGATGGCTCCGCTCATTCTGGAGATAGAGAAGTTAAACGGGAAGCTCAGAGGAGACGATTTTCTGGGGAAGGGCACCGTCGTGGTAAGCCAGATTTCCTCCGTGGGCCCTTCGCAGTGTGCGGTGCCCGACGGCTGCAGGATCTATCTGGACCGACGCCTTACGGCCGGTGAGACGAAGGGGATAGCGGTGGGTCAGATACAGGAAATAGTGGCCGGAGCCGGCGGGAGGGTCAGCGTCCCCGTCTACGAGCGGGCGGCCTATACCGGAAAGGTCTATCCGATCGAGAAGTACTATCCGACGTGGTTTATCCCCGAAGATCACCGCGCCGTACGAGCTGCAGCAGGTGCATGCCGCGGCCTCTTCGGCTCCGTGCCTTCCATAGACAAGTGGACCTTCTCAACAAACGGCGTCGCCATCTGTGGGATGCACGGGATCCCTTGCATCGGCTTTGGCCCCGGCTTCGAGGAGCAGGCCCATGCCCCCGACGAATGGACCCCGGTGGAGCACCTCTCAAGGGCAGCCGCCTTCTATGCCGCGTTTCCCTCGCAGTTTTTATCGACTCCCCGAAATAAATAGGTCGGGGGCGGTCCAGGTGCCCTTTCCATTCCCTTAATTCGCTGTTGATTTTTAGTTTTTCGGGTCTAATATGCGCCGAATTCGAGCATTGAAACCCGGAATTTGAAACCGGAAACCAAGGAGGGAGCATGAAGAAGATCATGGTGTTGGCGGTTGCCGCGGTATTTGCGTTTGCCCTAGCGGCGAACGCGGAGGAGAAGGTCGAGGTGAAGGAGAAGGTGAAGAAGGACGGCACGACGAAGATGGAGGTCAAGGCTGTGGACAAGGAGGCTGGTACGAAGGAGAAGATCAAGGTTACGGAGAAGAAGGACGGCGAGGTGAAGATCAAGGCGACGGAGAAGGACAAGGTCGCCGGCACGAAGGAGACGCTTAAGGTCAAGGAAGATGGCACCACCGTAAAGGGCAAGGACGTCGTGAAGCACAAGCACGGCAAGGTCGTAACCGATACGGTGAAGTTCGAGAAATACGAGGCGAACGGCGATTACATATACGTCGTGAAGGAGGACAAGGTCGTCCGCATGAAGCACAAGCTGTCCGACAACATGAAGAAGGACATGCTCAAGCTCAAGAAGGGCGACAAGGTTACGATCACCTCCACATACGAGATGACTCCGGACGAGGTGGCGGTAGTGACGGGTCTCACCGCCGCTCCGGCTGCGAATGCGGACCAGAAGAAATAGCTCGTTTTTAAAAAGGTTTTTTGGAGGGGGCCCCGGTTTTCGCCGGGGCCTTTTCTTTTTCCCTTGGGCGGGTTAGGAGTCCTTGAGGGGGTGTGGTGCATGGCCGAGAGGAAGATTCTCTATCACGTGGATGCGTTCACCGGAGTGCCGTTCGCCGGCAACGCCGCCGCGGTGGTGCCCGACGCGCGCGGGCTCTCCGATTCGCAGATGCAGGCGATTGCCCGCGAGATGAACCTTTCCGAGACGGTATTCGCGTTTCCTGCCGAGGGGCCCGACCACGACCTCGTCGCCCGTTTTTTCTCTCCATCGGTCGAGGTTCCCCTTTGCGGGCATGCAACCGTCGCCCTTCATCATGTCCGCGCCGCAAATGCTGGAGTCTTCTCGGGTTCCTGCGTGCAGAAGACAAAAGCCGGACTCATTTCTGTTGAGATATCCAATTCCGGCGGGGTAGCGCAGGTCTCTTTTGTGATGAAGGGCATAAAATTCGGGGAAGTGATGGAAGGGAAAGATCGAGACAGGATAATCGCCGCGCTCGGTGCAGATTTGAACGATCTCGACGACCGCTGCCCCCTTCAGCGCGTGTACGCAGGGCTGATGATCGGGCTTAAGAGCCGCGCCTGTCTCGACAGGCTATCCCCCAACATGAAGGAGCTAGCATCGTTGAGCGGCGAGATGGGGTTCGACGACTTCGTTTCTTTCGCGCTCGAAGATGCGGAGCAGGGGATAAAGACCCGGGTGCGGGTTTTTGCACCCGC
>DAONII010000111.1:0-5362 GCA_035405085.1 bacterium
CGAGCATCGGCGCGTTTCGGCAGAAACGCACCTTTGCTACGCCGAGGTCTCCACGTCCCGCTCGCAGCGAGCTGGTCCCCGCCGGCTTCAGCTTACTCCCCGCGGACGCTCCGGACCAAGCGCGGTGCGAACAGCAGTTTTGCATCCACCGTAGGTTTGGCTATAAGGGGGCCGTCAGTCGTTCTCGTATCTGGCGGGCATCCTTCCCTTGCCCCCGCAATGCGGGCAAGGCTCCACGAGTCCGAAGGTGTTGAATATCGTCCTCCCGTACCACTCCTGTTCGTACCCGTGCTTTTCGTAGGCCATATGCGACAGCTCATGTGCGAGGGTCTGCAGGATTTCCAGGTGCGAAAGAGGGACCTGAACGATTTTGCGCCTCTTCTTCACCACCCTAACCGCCGTCGTGTGCGTCGCGAGCGTTATCGTGCGCTCCTTTTTGCAGCAGGATCCGAGCGTCAGATGCCGTTTTTTCGGGTGCGGCTTGAACGAGCGCACCGCGCGCGGCATCGTCATCGTCGGCATCTGTTTCTGCGCGCGCAAGAGGTACTTGGCTATCCAGATCAGAGGCGTCGAAATCCGCGTCCTGAGCTGCACTTTCCCCTTCTTTTTGGAGGCTGCTGCGCCTTTTCGTTTCATGGTCTAACCCCCTGATTTAGAAGTATTTTATCAGCATAATGGGTTCTTGCCCATAGAAAAGTGCGCAACTTATCGCCATTTTTGCCGAACAAAAACCGGGGGGCAGACCGTTTGCCGGAGGCGTATGTCCGATCCTGTTAAACTCAGTTCAACCCAGAAGGCCCAGGTAAGGATCCTTGGATTCTGCGATCCGGCCTTCAAATTCGACTGCGACGCGGCCGACGACGGCGTTGTGTACATGAGGGACCAGACCTCCTCGTACACCTCCCTCGAGGGGTATGCGGAGGCGTTCAAGAACCTGGCCTCGCTCGGCGGCAGAGCCGACGCGATCGATTCCTCCGACATATCGAAACTGAGGAACAAGGATGCCCTCTACTCGGTGATATCGAAGGACCCGGTCCTCTCGATACTGTCGGTTCGCAAATCCGGCCTCGAGTTCAATAAGATCGAGATCCCGCGGAGCGCGGACGGGAAGCACGTCCCCCCGCGCGACTATCGACGCTTGACCGCGTATCTGCGTATGGCGCTCAGGGCGGTCGTGAACCCTAACCTTCGCATCGACGGCAATTACGGCGAGGGGATGCGCATGGCGGTGAAATCCTTCCAGGACGCCCTTGGGATAAAGCTCTCCGACGGGAAGCCTGCGAACGGCAAGGTCCTCGGAATGGGCACAATAGGCCCGCTGCTCATGAGGCTGCGATTGGGCAGGGAGGAGCTGCTGTCCACGCTGGAGGCTGACAGGGATGCCCTGCTGAGAAGGGGCGGCTTCTTCATGGGGGACGCGAAGGGTAAGGCCCAGAAGGCCGCTCAGGCGAGCGCCGTCCTCGCGTTCAAGTGGCTGGGCTACATCGAAGAATCCGTCGATATCGATACGGTACGGGGGCGCATGAAGGCGGTCGAGGCGCTGCAGGAAAAATTCAAGGAGGAGGGCGACGCGGTCGGTCCGAACATGGTTGGCCCTAAGATCATGGGCAGGATAATAGAGCGCGTAGCGAAGGTTCCGTTCTAGGGTTTTTTCCCCCTCTTACTTCCCCAGTGGCTTCGTGGACTGGATGACGCCTCCGGCGGCTGCGGCCCTCTCGAAGGACCCCTTCAGCACGGCGTCGTCAAGGGACTTCAACCCGTAAGGTCCGGCCTCTTTTGCCAGCAGGACCAGTTCGGCCAAGGCGCGTCTCTTCTGATTCTCGCTCATGTTATCCCAGATAGCCTTGAGCTCTTTGCTCCTGTAGAGCAGCTCGCTCGACATATCACCGACCGTTTTTATCCCGCTCTTGGCGACTCCTCCGAAGCGTTTCTCGGGGGATGGCTGCGCGTTCGAGCCGGCTTCGGCGTCGCTTGCCTCTTTGCCCACTTCAGGGGCCACTGCCTCGAAGACGAAGACGCCGATTTTCATCATGCGGCCGGTCGAATCGTTCCGCGAGAAGCTTAGCGGCCAGCCGGCCTTCGATGCCTCTGCAACGGAGGAAAGCCTTCTGCCAGCTTCACCGTTAGGGTCTGCGAAAGCCTTGAACGCCGACCCGCCCTCGGTCTCGTCCGTAAAGTTTATGAGGCGCGCCTTTTCATCCCATTCGATCCTGATCCTGGCGCCCTTCACCTTGCCGGCTTCGTATATTATCTCGTCGATGATTTTGCGCAGGGGTATCGGCTCGGCCGGAGAGATCTTCAGGTCCTTGCTCGGCGCCTCCATCCTGATCCGCTCGATGACGCCTTTGTCTATCGCGTAGGAATAGTGGATGTGGTCGAAGGGTTCGTAGAGCGCATCGAGGTGATTCAACACCGAGTTCAGTATCTTGCCGTCGCTGAGATTTCCGAGCATCCCGCTGCCGAACAGATCGACATAGGGGATTATGCCTCCCATGTAGTTCGCGAGCTTCGCCCTCTGGGTGTTCACGAAGTGGTAGTCCCAGCTCTTCGATGCGGGGAACGATGCTTTTGCTGCAAATGCATCGGAGGCTTTGAAGGTGTTGATGAGCGGGAAGAGCGCGTCCCTGAATTCGCCGTTGGATATCTGCGCGCCGTCCTCATGTTGCTTGGCCAGATTCTCCATCTCCGGGCGGACGAGATCAATGGACTCGAATACAGCGGCGATGTAGTTTCCCCAGGCCGAGACGAGGACCTCCGGGCTCCGTATAGAGGAGATGCTCTCCTTGTACTCCTTGAAGAAGGCAGTATCCGGGATCGCTAGCCTTTTTGGGTCGAGAGCCTCTATCCCGTCCATCTCCTTCCATCTGACAAGGCCCGCTGAACCCTCCGGGCAGTTCCTGCCGCCGTCGAGAAAACGGCGGTAGACGGAGGCCACGACGTACTTGTTCTGGCCGCCGCCAGCCACGATGGCGGAGAGCGCCTGCATCGGCGAGCGATCGACTCCGCGCACGGCTTCGAGAAAATTCTGGAATGTATCGGACGGGTTTCCGCCTTCGCCGCAGACCTCGGCATGGACATCCTCCACCGGACCGGCGTAGGGGCCCAGCAGATCCGTTATCCCTTCGTTGAATTTCAAGTCGACCTTGCTCATTTCGTTTCTCCTGTTTCCCAGAGCTTATTTAATTTTCGAAAGGGGCATCGTCAGCGAAGCAGCGTTTACGGAGATATTGCCGGCGGCGTTTGTTGTGCCGGCGTCCGGTTTACCTTCCGAGCCGGGGCAGACCGGCAGCTTAGCCAAGGCCTCTTTCCCGTCGCCGGAACCGAAGGAGAGAACCTCCGATGCCTTTGCGACCCCACCGAAAAACCTGACGGCGCCGTCCCTGTCCTGAGTCTTAAATTTTTCCCCGGCCGGAGGTACGGTTATCGATATAACGAAGGGCGATTTGGAACCGCCGCGGTGGCCGTATGTCACTTTGCCGCCGTACCCCAGGTGCAGGGCCAGATCGTCGAGGCGCGCCCGCGGCGATTTGACTGCAAGGTAGGAACCGGCCTCCTCCGCGAAATCCGCAAGAGGCGAGAAGCCCTCTTCCGCTTCCTCCACGGAGAGGTTCCTGCTCTCCTCGTCCCATTTGAAAAAAATCGAATTCGGCGCGCCTGCGCCGCCCCTCGCCCCGGCCCTGTAGATTATCTCGTCTATCATCTGTCGCAGGACGATCGGCTCGCCGGCCTTTACCTTCGGAAGCTCTGCAGGGAGGCCTATCCTGAGGTAGGGTTTCACGGTCGGTTCCGCCACGAATGACTTTTCGAGGTGGTCGAACGGGTCGAGGATCGTGAGCAGATGGTTTCTTGCCTCCACGAAGAGCTCCGCATCCGGATCCTTTCTCGAGAGGGCGTGCAGGAGCACGGCTGCGGACATCATCGCGTTGCCGATCTTTGCCAGCTGCGCCCTGCCGAAGACGTAGCCGTATGTCCTCTCGAGGGGGTGCTCTCCGCTCCCTATGTTGAAGGCGGATCCGGTCGCGTGCGTCTCGGCAAGGGACGCCAGCGAGGCGGCGAGGCGTCCCCGCTCGTCGGGTTTCAGGTCCTCCCATCCTGCGGATATCGCCGAATCGAGAAGGCCTATGGTCCAAGCGGTGTGGCCCAGCATGTAATCCAGGTAGAGGTTCCAGGCCTCCGTGTAGCCGGCTTCGTTTTCCATGGCCTCGACGAGATTGATGCTCCCCTCGTAAGAACCGCCGGCATAGACCTGTATGGAGAAGTCGCCGCTGCGCACTATCGTAAGGTCGTCGGCGGTGAGGATCTGGCGAAACAGGACCGCCTGCCCGTTTACGAGCGCGTTTTCTCCCAACCGCATCGGAACAGGAACGGAGCCCCTTTTCTGCCGGGCAGCAACCTCGTCGGCGAAAAGCGCTACAACCGGTTTTCCGGCGAAAGAACCGCCGGTGAATTTTGCGTCCGCCGAACCTATGAAGATATCGCCGGCGGAGCTCATAACCCTGAGCCCGGCGCCCGCTTCCGACAAGGCGTTTTTGGCGCGGCGGCGCACGGGCGAGGAGCCAAAAAGGCGGTTGCCGGGGGTGCCTCCCGGGCAGCCTCCCTTTCCCATGAGAAACGAGCGCCAGCTCCTGCGAAGGATTCCGTGGTCCGCGCTCGCCGGGGTCATGTGGCGGAGCGCGGATACGGAGAGATAGGCCGCGAAATTGTCGCGCGCCTTCTCGAATCCGGCAGCGCTCGTGTCGCCGCAGATCTCCGAGTAGTCCCGGTTCATCGAAGGGGACACCTTCCCCGACGATAGTATTATGCCTATCGAGTTGGACATATGCCTTCAGCCGTTGCCTGGCCGCATATGGGTATCGGCCGGCCGTCCTCGAAGTTGCGTCTTATTTTAAGGGCAGGAAACGAGCTGTTTCGGGCTTTAAAAGGGCTTCCCGGGGGCTTTCTCTGCCGGACGCGAACTCATAATATTGGGGCGGTCTTATGTACCAGTAGAGCCGAACAGTCAAGAGCTCAGTTGAAATCGAACCCCAGTAAAGCGGTTGTCCCTCCGTAACCCGAAGTTTTGCCGGACATAGCATCCGTTATGAACCCTTTATTCAAACGAAGGCCCGCCTTTGCTCGGGGCTAAGGCTTTTGCTCTGCGCATAGCAAAACTCAAAAAAAGGGTTCCTGAGGTCCGGTTCTGCCTCAGACTTTCAGAGGTGAAATCCCGGTTCGGCCCTCCCCGGCGCGTCTCGCGACAGGCGAGGCGAATGTTTTTTTTAAAGAATGGCGGTTTTGTTTTACATTCTAAAAAAACGCGTTTTGAGACCCTTCTCCATTCTAGGAAAAGGCTTGCAGATGGCGTTATTTCGATGCGCAAAGC
>DAONII010000112.1:0-5332 GCA_035405085.1 bacterium
CCATCCGACACCTGCCGAGGAGCCGGTTAGAATTGCACCTTCACCGGTTCCCTGTGCTCCACGTTCTCTATCTGGTAGAGCTCCGCCTGCACGAACCCGAACGAACCGGCGATGAGGTTCCCCGGGAAGGTCTCGCGCGCGTTGTTGTATCGCATCACGGCGTCGTTGTAGGCCTGGCGCGCGAAGGAGATCTTATTCTCCGTGGAGGAGAGCTCCTCCATGAGCCTCTGCATCGTCGCAACGGCCTTCAGGTCCGGGTAGTTCTCGACGACAGCGAAGAGCTTGCCCAGGGCGCCTGTGAGCGCGGACTCGGCGCCAAGGAGCGCCTTCATCGCGCCGGCGTCGGCCGGGTTCGCCGCGGCCTTGGTGTTGGCCTCGGTCGCCCTCGCGCGGGCGGCGGTCACGGCCTCGAGCGTCCCCGCCTCGTGCTTGATGTAGCCCTTGGCCGTCTCGACGAGGTTCGGAATGAGGTCGTAGCGGCGCTTCAGCTGCACGTCTATCTGCGCGAACGCGTTCTTGAAGAGGTTCCTGAGGCTTACGAGCCGGTTGTACAGGTAGACGAAGAATGCAACGACGGCCAAAACGACGATCCAGAAGACGAGCATGATACCCCCTTGGTTTAACGGAACTCTAGCCCGATTTCGGCGGCGATGTCCACCTCCCTGCGAGGGTCGGGCCCTTGCCCACGGTCCCATTAGCCCGTTGACCGGTTGGCGCCCCCGGCATATCATCTGCTGATGAACCCCGACACGGACTCCCTATGGGTAGTGATAGGCTTCATGGGCCAGGCGCTCTTCGGGGCGCGTTTCGTGTGGCAGTGGTTCAAGAGCGAAAGAAAGAAGCGGGTCATCGTTCCAATGGCGTTCTGGTTCTTAAGCGTAGGCGGGGGCATGACTCTTTTGGCATATGCGATACACAGGCGCGATCCGGTATTCATCGCAGGGCAGGGAATCGGGCTATGCATCTACGCGCGAAACATAATGTTCGCCATCCGGGAAAAACAAGCAAACGCGAATATAAATCCATCAGCGAAGCGACTCACGCGTTAGCCGCCATATCCGATGGACGATATCGTGACCCGCGCCCTGCATATCCGGCACCCTGACATGAGCCCCCCCCAAGGGGCACGATTTCACCATCTCTTCCGCCGACTTCGTATTCAAGATGCACCGCTTCAGCTCGGTCCGTCTCAGCGCCTCGCGCGCGCGGGGATCCGTCAAATCAAAGATCCCCTTCGCCCCTATAAGCAGCCAGGCAAACCCTATCGAGAGCATCAGCAGTAAACCGGCACCGCGCCGAAAACCGGAGGATCCACTTCGGTTGGATTCAGCCCTTTCAACTGCAACCAAGCCAACGAGCGAGGCCCCCAGAAACTGAACCTCGCAAAAATAGCGGGGATCCCAGCCCAAAAAAGGCACCCACCGGGCAAAGCCAACCAGCATCGCGAGGAAGAGAGAAAAGAGCACGAAGCCGCCGAGACAAACTACGGCGCTCGTTTCTGGCGCATGCGCCCGCTCCCTTTGAGACCATGCTTCCATCACCAGTTTCAGGGCGATTATCAGGATAACTGAAACCGCGGCAGCACAGATGAGAGCGCCGAATATTCCGCCCAAACCATTCAACATTTCCAAGGCGGAAACAAAGAGAAAGGCGCCGAGCGAGGCGAAGATCCTGCCTGTGATATCGGCCGGAGCAAACGACAGGTTGTGTTCAGAGGCAACCATCGCGGTATGCTCTAAGCTTGAGAAGCCGGCTGCAAACAAGGCGAGCTCGAAGAGCAGGAAGGATAAACACGCCGCTCCAAGCCATATCAGTTCCTTCTTCCTCTCGGCCTTGCCTGCCGCCGCCGCTCGCCACCCCCTTACCGCAATGAGCGAGATCCAGGCCGCGATCCCTGAGATAAAAGACAGCTGTGCTACGGCGCACAGGGCTATCTGAACGACGCCCGAAAGGCGGCGGTTCGCCGAAGAACGGTCGGCAGCCAGAAGGATGGCAAGAACCGCCAGAAAGATCGGCAGCGTCCGGTGAACCGAAAAAGGAAGCCCCAGCCGCGGCAGGCCGAGTGGGCTGAACATGATGAGCCCGGAGACAAACGCATAGACCGCTGCAATTCGATTGGAAACGCCCGAGGCGCTGACTATTCTGTTTAGAATCAGATAGGTCATCACCCAGAAGAAGGCGCCCATGAGGACGCTCGCCATCATCGACCAGCCCGAGGCGAGGCGTGCGGCGAATACCTCGGCGAGCACCGGAAACAGTTTGAAGCTGTCGTTGTGCCTGTAGATCTCCGGGTTGAAGGCATTCGCCCCAAAATCACCCCGCTGCAGCATCTCCATCGCCCTGCCGGGGGTACTCCAGGAGTCGTTAACCGGCAGTTCCGAGTGCCACGAGATCAACATCAGGAAAAACAGCGTTGCCGCTGCAACCTGAACGATGACCGGCGATAAAAAGCCACGGGTCAGCCTTGACCCCGACGCCGAAGCATCTTCGCCGGAGCTCTCTTTATGAAAAAGGGCCATTGCCGGCTTACTAGCATGCGAGGGCCTCTTTTCCAACAGGTTGAATCGCGGAGATCTAAGACCGCCGCACCTCGAGCAGGACTACATCGGTCTCAAGGGGCCTTTCCGAATTCAGGCGGTGAAGAACCCCCAGACGGAGCAAAAAAGGTCAGCTCTGCCCAAAAACACAGCACCCTACTTGTCTCAATTTCTCCACATGCCCTCTTAGAACAGCTTTTTTAGAGTGTTTGGCTGGCACGTGCCTTGCTTACCCAAAGGTCATGGCCTACCTGCCAAGATACCAAATCATATGCGACGACTCGCACTTCCACGTCACATGGCAGTGCCACAACAGGGACTGGCTCCTACAATGGGACTGGGCGAAAAAAGCCTACTACGACCTCCTCTTGAAGCATAAGGACAAGTACGGCATACAGATCCACGCCTACAGCTTCATGGACAACCACCCGCACCTAGCCGGCCATCTCGAGGGCAAGGAGAAATTCTCCGCCTTTTTCAGGGTCGTGAACAGCCGGTTCGCCAGGGTAGTCAACAGACAGCTCGGCAGGCGCGGCCAGGTGGTAATGGACCGTTTCAAATCGCCTATGGTAGAGTCCGACGAGCACATGCTCACAGTGATGGCCTATGTCGACCTCAACCAGCATCGCGCCGGCAAGATAACTCATCCGCGTAAGAACGACTGGTCCTCATACAGCTACTATGCCCACGGCAGGGCGGATCCGCTGATAACCCCGTCACCATCATATCTGGCTCTGGGGAAGGCACCTATTGATCGGCAACGCGAGTATCGTGCAATCGTGGCCTCGCTAATCGAGCATAGGAAGGTGATAAATATCTCGCACACATGCTTCATCGGCGATCCTGACTGGGTCCTTCGCAAATACCGTGACCTGTGCGAAAGGCTCGGAAGAAAAGTCACCGACGCGATGGCGACTCAAATAATGGGCCCACCGGACTAGGCAGATCCAGAAACCGCGATCCACCACAACAAGCTCAGCCACCATAAAAAGACCTGGCGGCGTTGGTACACCTAATCGGCATCCATTATGGGCATGAGCATCCGATCAAACACCTATAGGCACAATTTTGTACGATGAATAAGCCCTGAGCGACGGTCTCGAAGCTCAATATCGAGCCCGTTGAACACAGAGAAGAACCTTCACACACCTTTTCCCCGTGTCTGCTTTGTCCAATGGCGTTTCAGGCCGGATTTCCATAGGGCGCAAACGCAGGCCGATCAACGAGGCAAGTTAGAGGGGCCTTCACGCGCCTTCGTCCTCTATCTGCTTCGTCTGGTGGTTTCTGTGATGGTGTCTGCAGGGTTTCCCATTTGATGTTTGAGTAATGAGAGACGAATATCATCCCAATCAAACTTCATATCATGGTGGGCCTCGAAGTCCGCCTTAATTTCCTCGAAGCGTTCCAGGAAGATTTTATTGGTCACATCGAGTAACATGGAGTTCTCATGCACTCTGTATCGGCAAAGTATTTCCGGAACATGGCAACCTTCGTAGCCATGATCAACCATCGAGCACCACATGTCATAATCTTCCCACCCAAACTTGTACGGCATAATGCGATATCCCCCCATTTCATGGAGCAAGGTGGTCATGAGGAGCACCATCGCATCAACATAATTCCCGCGACTGAACAGATTCGGAATCCAGATACTATTGCCGATGATTCCACGTTCCTTTCCAAATCTTTCTAGCAATGAATACGCCATCGGCATTCCGCTTGCTTCAATGGCCTGTCTGAGGCGTGCAATGGCTCGGGGATAGATCATATTGTCCGCATCCAGCATAAATGTATAGCGTGTTCGAACCAGGCTGATGGCGGTATTCCGCGAAGCTGACAAACCCTGATTTTCCAGGTGTCGAACCATGCGAAGATGCCCAAATCCAGGATGACGAGCATTGGAAACGAACCAGGTATGAACGGTTTGAACAGAATCATCCGGAGACATGTCGTCAATAAGAACAATGTCAAGCACGGACTCGGTTTGATTCTTCAGACTGTCAAGAGCCTCGAGCGCCTCACGTCCATATTTATAGCAGGGAATAACGACGGTAACTTCAGAACAATTCGCCCTTGGTGTTTTGAGCTCAAAAAGCGTTTCAAATGGGTGGGGCTTTAATGTCATATGTTTACGGTGCAGCCAATGAGTTCTGCGATATCATGATGCAGACAGAGGCGTTGTTGAAAATCAGCCGTTGAGCGAGTGACAAATGCCGAAGCCTTCCGAACATCCTGCAAGTGTGCAGCGCATGTTTCCGGAATAAGATGCAGGGGAACATCCACATAGCTCAGCCCGGGATGCAACACCGGACAGGGGTCGCAGCCTTCAGACACAATCAGCGTTCCGCAATTGATACCCAAAGTGGCAATGCGCTGCCATTCGAGATAGCGCGCGCTGTCCCTGTGAATATTGATCATAATTTTGCTTCGCGCGGCCAGACCCGCCATCTGTCGGAAATCGAGCGTTCGTTCGTCTGATTCTAAAAATGGTGTATTTCCCTCAGGCAGGTATATGAAGCATTCATACCGAGCAAAAAACGAGGCGTTATTTGCAAAAAAGGCCGCCCGCCGAGGAGAAATCGTTCCCACAAAGAGGATGTCGATCGGACGATCAGCGTAGCATGTCGTTGCGCTCGTGACGGAAGACGCCAGACTGCGCAATGGCAGCGTTCGTTCAATCGGGCTACCCAATGCCAGGCGCTCTTGGTAGCGTGAGGAGAAACCCAACGCCAAATAGTGCGCGTTGAGACCTTGGGCTCGCAGCAGTTCGGAGGTGTTATAATGCATGTCCCACA
>DAONII010000113.1:0-5319 GCA_035405085.1 bacterium
CCGCCGAAACCTCGACTATGGTGTCCGTTGCGGAGACGTCGTTGTCGATCACTATCTCAGGCGGACGGTAGCGGTGACTCCAGGAGAGCAGCCTGCGTTTGAAGCGGTGGCCTACGATCTCCTCCATCTTTCTTTTGCCGACTATCGCCTCGGCCATCTCTTCGCGTATTCGCGCCCACTGCTCCGGATCGGTGATCGGTTTTCCTGCCGCGTCGGTCATCCAGAAGACGTCGATGGCGATTCCTTCGGAGCTCGTGTAGAGCCGGGCGTCTATTATGTTTGCGCCGTTGGCCGAGAGGACGCCGGCTATGTGTGCGAAGAGGCCGGGCATGTCCGGAGTGACAACCGACAACTCGGTACAGCCCCGGTCCGGCACCGGGCGCTGCGCGGTCGCGGCCGGGTGTGCGGCGATGTCTCGGGCCATGACGAGATGCGCCGCTATGGTCTCCGGATCGGTCGAATAGAGGTAGCGCTCGGGGAGGGTCGAGATAAACCTCTGAACCTGCTCGCGCGATATGTCCCTTCCGAGCGAGCGCTTGACGGAGGCGATGAGCTTCGCTTCTTCCCTTCGCCTTTGTGCCTCCGTCGTGGCCCGGACGGCGCCCTTTGATGCGGCAAGGTGTGAGGCCGTCCTGCCGTATAGCTCGGCCAGCAGGCCTCCCTTCCAGTCGCTCCATATGTGCGGGCCTACCGCCCGCAGGTCGGCGACGGTGAGGAGATAGAGGCAGGCGAGCATCTCAGCGGATCTTATCGACTGGGCGAAGCGCTCTATCAGTCCCGGGTCTCGCACGTCCCTGCGGAATGCGAGCATCGACATGAGCAGATGCGATCGCACCAAGAACGAGATGTCGTCCGCATCGCGTTTCGCAAAGCCCAGGCGCAGAGCGATTGCGAGCGCCGTCTCTGCGCCCGAGGTCGAGTGGTCCCGGCCGCTCCCCTTCCCGATGTCGTGAAAGAGCGTGGCCGCGGAGAGAACGGCCGGGCGGGAGACGAGCTTGACCGCCTTTGCGGCGACGGGGAAGGAGCTGCGCGCTCCCCGGGAGGAGAGCATCTCAAGCTCGGATGCTGCGCGTATAGAGTGCACTCCGGCGGTATATGAGTGGTAGCCGTCATGTTGAACCCTGTGCATCATTACCCTCATCTCAGGAAACCACTCGTCCAGGATTCCGCACTCCATCATTTCGGCTAGCGTGTTTCCCAGGCCGGACAGGGAGGAGAGGATGTCGCGCCAGATTCTTCCGGCTCTCGTCGATGTGAGGTCGGCCTCGCCCACCGGGCTTTTGCGTGTTATGAGCATCTCCTTCGTCTCCGGGTCGAGTGCGAGACGCCGCCTCTTAGCCTCGGCGAATATCGAGAGCTGGCCGGCGGGATCGCCCGGGAATTTCCCCTTGCGAACGGATATCGTGTTGTGCTCGGTCCGTACGAAACCGGCTCCTATCCTGCGTCGGTAAAAGAGCCTCGCCGCGCGCCCGGGAGGACTTGCATTTCTGCGGATGCGCTCTATAGCCCTCTCGCACTGTACGTGCATTCCTATGGCGTGGCGATAGTAGAAGGACATGAGCTTCTCCGAGGAGCTGCTTTCAGCGGAGTCGGTGAAGCCGAGCATTTCCGCTACCTCCGGCTGCAGCGAGTCGGTGAGCCTGTCGGAACGCTTTCCCTCTATTATGTGGAGCGCGTGGCGTACCCTCCACAGAAAGGCTGCGGCTTCCCTGACCGTCCCCCTCGTCTTTTCGCCGGGCAGAGCCTTTTCCAGCGCTTCTTCGGCCTCTGCACGGAACGCCGCACGAGCGATCCAGATGAGTGACTGGAGATCGCGCAGCCCTCCCTCGCCCTCCTTCACGTTGGGTTCCAGAAGATATATGGAATCGCCGTAGCGGGCGAGTCTCCTCTGCATCTCGGAGTGCTTGGTCTCTATGAAATGCCGGCGGAATTTCGAGTCGGCAAGGCGAGAGTCCACTATGTGTGCAACCTCCGAGGAGAGAGACAGGTCGCCGCAGATATGCCTTGACTCCGTGAGGGCGGCAAAGGCCCTGATGTCCTTCTCGATGATTTCGCGGCAGTCGGCGGCGGTGCGAGTGGCCCCACCGACCTCCACGGCGTTGTTCCAGAAAGGGTAGAGTATGGCGTCGGTTATCATCGGCATCCGCGATCTTGAGGCCTCGTCGTGCAAAAACAGCACATCGATGTCGCAGTGGAGTCCCATCTCGCGGCGTCCGTACCCGCCGAGCGCGAGCATGGAGACTCTGCCCTGCGAGTTGCCCCGCGATGCCGCTGAGTTGAAAAGCTCGGAGAGGGCCCGGTCGATCGACAGGGAATGGAGCCTGCATATTTCAAGTGCGTCGGTTTCTCCCGATGCCAATTCGGTAAACCACTCGCTCTTTTTCTTTAAAAACAGACCCACGGAAGCTGCCGTATCTTCGCCGGGGTCGAGCAGAGGAAGGGAGCTTTCATTTGATTTGCGCATCGGAGGGGTGCCGCGTTTCACAGGGACACCAGCCGCTTGTCGTTGGCCTTGAGGTATTCTCGTACGCCGGCTGCTATGGATGACGCGATGTCGCTCTGGTAGTCCCTTCTGAGCAGGCGCTTCTCCTCCACCGGGTTCGAGATGAATGATGTCTCGACCAGTATGGCGGGACACTTCGCCCCTACCAGCACGTAGAACAGAGCCGAGCGCACCGAGCGGTTTTTCACACCGGAGTAGCGGCGGCGCATGTTCTTCGCCAGAGAGCCCTGCACGTCGGAAGCCAGGAGCCTCGACTCCGCAGCGTCGTAGTTCTGCAGCATTATCGACAGTATCCGCTCGACGTCGGATATCTTCTTCCGCGCCCCCCTGTTTTCTCGCTTAGCCAGCCTTGCCGCGGCTTCATCGGTAGCGTTGTTGAGATAATAAGTCTCTATGCCGGACGACCTCCGGTCCGTGGAGGCGTTGGCGTGTATGGAGATGAAGAGATCGGCCTTTTTCGCAACGGCAAATGCGTTTCTGTCCTCCAAGGAGAGGGTCCTGTCGTCTCTGCGGGTGAGGTAGACTTTCGCGTCCACGGAGCTGCGTATGGCGGCCGCCAGTCTCTTTGACAGGGCGAGCGTTACGTCCTTTTCCCTTGCTCCTTTAGGGCCCACCGCGCCGGGATCCGCTCCGCCGTGGCCGGGGTCTATCACCACCACGAACGGCTTTTTCTTTTTGCCGAACCAGCTTCTGCGAGTCGTCCTGACTTCGCTCCTCGGCGAATTTCTCGCGGAACCCCGTTTAAGGAGCACGGTTATCCTGTCGCCCGCTGAGCTTATGGAGTAGGACGCATCTGGGGAGAGATCCAGCAGCACATGTGTCCCGCCGTCGAGAAGCCCCCTCTTGATCTTTATCCTCTGCAGGTGCGGGGAATTGACCGAGATGTCGCGAGATAGGTTCGGACCCTGCTTCGTGTACATGAGGAGTATCTGAAGGCGCGGAGGGGATTTTGTCCTCACGCCCATCTCGGTGAACTCGACCGAATAGGCGGCCCTGTGCGAGAGCTTGAGCGTGACGGCGGTTTCAGCGTCGTCATTGGATATCTCGATCGCGTTCAGCGTAGCGATGTTTTTTGGTCCCGCAGCGGGCGCCGCTTTTTTTCTCCCGGCTGCCGCCGCGGTCGGGGGCTTGGGCGCGGGCTTTGCAGAAGCAGGCGGTGCCTTTGCCGCGGGAGTCGGGGCGCCGACCACCTCGTGTTCGAGCGCTTTGGGTTTGGCGGCCCTGGGTTTTTCCATCACAGGCTCTTCAGAAGGGAGGGCCACACCTCCATCCATCGCCTCGAGTGCCGCCTTCGCCTTGGGGGCCATGTCCCCGTGCGGATAGTTGTCAACTATGTATGTGAAAGCGACCCTGGCCCTCTCCTTTTGCCCCATCGGGTCGATGCGCAGCTTCCCGATTTCAAAGAGAGAGTCATCGGCGAGCGAACTCTTCGGATATTCGCGTACGAGCTGGTTGTAGGCGCGGATAGCGGCCTCGGCGTCACCCCGCTTCTTGAACTTTCCCCACGCCTCTACGCTGAGTTTTCCGATGTTGAAGAGCGCCTGGGGAGCCCGCTCGCTCGTCGGGTATTTCTTTTGGACGTTCTCGAAGAGAGCTATGCAGCGCTGCCATTCGCTGTGTCGCTTGGCCTTCGCGGGCGTTATCCTTATGTGGCCATAACAGGACTTCGCACGCAGGTAGCTCTCCTCCGCCCCCGAGGCCTTCGCGACTCCGGCGGAGAAAAGTATCAACAAAAAAGCTGTGGATATCAGAATGTTGCGCATAAGCGGCGCCATTTTAACACCCGGGGGTGCCGTGTTCAACGGAAATGAGGCCAGGTGTCCTCGTAGAGTCGGGCCATTTCCCCGCAGAGCTCCTGCGGAGGGATCTTCGTCTCGAACACCACGTTGAGAAAATTGTAATGGCTCCAGTCAAGCCCAATATGGATCCTGCCCTGCCTTAAGAGCTCGTCGTAGAGCCTCGTCCCCGGGAAAGGCGTGACTATGCTGTATTTGCTGGGGACGCGGTGTTCGAGGACGAAATCGCGGACGCGCCTGAACGAGTCGGACGTGTCATGGTCGAACCCGAACATGAAGGAGCCGGCGACGGCGATTCCCTCCTTCCTTATCTTCTCGATAGCGCCCGGGTAGTTTTTGATCCTGTCCTTCTTCCAGAGGCTCACCTCGCCGAGCGAGCCGGGTTCCATGCTCTCGAACCCTATCCCGAGCGCTATGCAGCCGGCTCTTCTCATCAGATCCAGAAGCTTTGGGTCTTCGGCGATTTCTATGTCGGCCAGGGCGAACCAGCGGACGCCCAAAGGGGCTATGGCCTCAAGCATGCGGCGGGCGAAGGCCTTGTTCACGAACGGGTTGTCGTCGTTGAATTTGACGATGGTGTCGGGCCCGAACTCCGAGATTATCGCCTCGAACTCGCGGGCCACCTGCGGAACCGTCTTCGTGCGGAACCTTCGCCCGTAGACGTGCGTTACGCTGCAGAAGGCGCAGTTGTGCGGGCAACCGCGTGAGGCCTGTACCGGAACGAAGCGCTGCGCCGCGTTTTCGAAATTGAAGTTTTTCACGAGGTCGTAGCGTGGCACGGGAGACTTCGAGAGATCGGCAGGCTCGCCCCTGTACAGTGGTTTCATCTTTCCGCGCCTGAAATCCGAGACGAGCCTGCGCCAGACCCGCTCCGCCTCGCCCGCGAGCACCGCGTCCGCGTGCAGAGCCGCCTCGTCGGGCAGCACGGTGGCGTGTATCCCTCCCATGACCACCGGCACGCCCGCCTTACGAAAGCGGTCGGCTATCTCGTATGCGCGCGTGGCCTGCTGGGTCATCCCG
>DAONII010000114.1:0-1326 GCA_035405085.1 bacterium
CGATCCAGCCGTCGTTGTTCAGGTCCTTCATGCTGCGCAGCTCCCTCAGGTGCAGGGAGGCGTTCTGCTCCTCGTACTTCGCTACATTTGCGAGCTCGGTGCTGCAGCGAGCGAGGGAGGCCTTTATGAGATCGAGGCAGCGGTTTATCTCGGAGACCCTCCCGGCCGACGCGCCTGAGCGCTTTTCGTTTTCGAGCGTCTCGTAGAGCTTCGTCAGGTCGCTCTGCGCCTTCTCGTAGCGGGCCTTTATCACGTCAAGGCTGCCCATCGCTTTTTCGTTTCCGGCTATTATCTCGGCGAGTGTGGGAGGGAAGCTCTCGAGCCAGCCCTCTAGGCCCTCGCTGCTGTTCGACGTTGCAACCGTGTCGTTCTTTATCAGGCCGAAGAGGTAATCATTTGCCGCGTTCGTGTTCCCCGCGGCCTCGCTGCCCGTCGCGGCTTCGCCGGGGCCGGTGAAGAAGTCTTCAATGGCGCTCGACTGGGCCTGCTCGACGGCTTCGGCCTGCCCGTCCACCGTGTCGACCTTGAAGTTTTTGAATCCGTCTATTCTCATGATATCCCCTGGTGTTGTTCTCTCAGGCGATATAACTGCAAGATCATTGCCAAAACCGGCCATCCCCACCATTTTATAAGTTATTGAATATAAAGCTTAATTTGGATGGCTTGCTTTCGCCTTTAACAGGGGTGGGTGATTTCCTGGGGATTTCTTCTGTCGTGTGGGGTTTTTTGTCCTCATCAGAATTTGGCTTCAAGCGCGTGGAGATGGTGAACTCAGTCCTCCCACCAGTCCTTCTCCGCCGTCTCGATGGCCGACATCGCGGCGGCCTCCTCCTTGTCTTGTGCCCATTTGAGCGTGTATTCGGCCTTTGTCATCTCCTGCCGGCAGTCGAAGAGCTTTCGCTCGAGTTCCTTCCTGTATTTCTGCAGGCTCTTTACCTCCGCCGGGGTCATTCGCATGGTGTTGTTAGGCTTCAGGCTATCCTCGACGTTCGATATCGTTCCTACGATGAGATCCTCGAGGGCGTCGTAGCGGTCGACGATACCCTCCGCAATAGCTGATTTATCGGCGATTGCGGGGTTGGCCGCCTTGAGCTTCTCGAAGGAGGGGACGTTGATCTCCTCAGGTAGAGCCGGGGTTCCCTTATCGAGTCCGTAGAGCAGCCCGTATAGACACTCCTGGAGCGGATCCTTGTACTTGTGAGTCTGCGATTCGGAGAGGGCGGCGACTAGTTCTCCGATAGGCGTATTGTCCACAGTCGTCGTGCTTCCCTTCAGCAGTGAGCCGTAGGAATCGGTCTTTTTTGGAGAATAGGAATCAGCTTTAAC
>DAONII010000114.1:1426-5293 GCA_035405085.1 bacterium
CCTTTTCCTGAACCTCGTGAGGTTTGCGCCCCGAGTCCAGTTCACGTATTACGTCCAGGATGCTGCCTTCAGTACCTGTGGATACCTTCGTCATGGGTTCTTCCTCCGTATCCGTGGATTTCAGGATACCCGAGAATTATGTTTGCAAGAGTGTTGCCAAAACACGAAGCGCTTGCAGAAAAGACCAACAGTTTGTTTTTAATGGGAATAAATTCGAAGCCCCCAGGAGTCCGTCAGGGCACATCGGTTCATAACTGGGGTTCGGTCGGCATTTCTGGGGAGAGAGAACCCCAGATGGCAAGGAGAGGGGGATATATAGATTAAGTCTAGTCCTTTGGCGCGAGTTTGGATGCCAGTTCTCTGAGCCTCTGTATTTGGCCCAGCAGTTGGTCGAGCTGGTGTACGTCCTGAGGGAAGGAGCCGCCGCGCTTTCTCCGACGGGGGCCGGCTATTGCAAGTGCCTGTTGGGTAAGCCTGTCCACCTCACGGATGATCGCGGCGGGGGTGGGCTTAGAGGTCTTCTCATCCCCGCGACGGCGCGACTTGCGCCGTTTTCCCGCGCGTCCGGCGGAGAGGTGTCTCTCGAGGTGCTCCGGGAGGTTCTCGAGCGTCTCGCGCGTCTTTGCCAGGTATTCGGCTGCCCCGCGACGTATGAGATCGGCGGCGAGCGTCTCGTCGCTCTTTCCGCTTATGACTATTATGGGTGCGCCGCCTACCGCGCTGGAAAGCGCCTGCAGGGATTCGGTTATCGGCACATCCTTAACGACTCCGGCGCTTATGACGAGATCGTAGTCCGACTGTCCGGCGAACTCGATTCCGTCCTCAACGGTGTCGACGGTGTGGATGACCACCGGGGCGAAGTGACGATCCAGTATTTCGGTCAGCAGCTCCGCATGGTGGACGTTCTCCTCGATGATGAGGACGTAGCGAGGCTTAGTCTTTTTTTGTGCTTTCGCGATCATCGATCCCTGAATACGACAAAAGGTTTCATAAGGCAAGGAAAGCAAAGGGGCTTCGAAGGCAGCAAGGGTCTCGGATATGCCGAAGCAAAAAAAGGCCGGCAGGTATGCCTGCCGGCCTTGGAACGATTAAGCATATGGGGCTACAGGCCCAGGATGCGGCGCAGGTCCTGCGCCTTGTCCGTGCGCTCCCACGTGAAGTCCGGATCGTTCCGGCCGAAGTGACCGCCGGAGGAGGTCTTCGCGTAGATCGGCCGGAGCAAATTCAGGTGCTTGATTATTGCGGCGGGCCTCATCGGGAATATCTCGCGAACCGCTGCGGTGAGCTTTTCGTGATCGACCTTCGACGTGCCGAAGCCGTTTATCATCACGGATACCGGCTCCGGGTAACCTATGGCGTAGGCGACCTGTACCTCGCAGCGGTCTACCGCACCGGACGCGACCACGTTTTTGGCGATGTAGCGCGCCATATAGGAGGCGCTGCGGTCTACCTTGGAGGGGTCCTTTCCGGAGAAGGCGCCGCCGCCGTGGCTGCCGTGGCCGCCGTAGGTATCGACGATGATCTTCCTGCCGGTCAGGCCGCAGTCGGCGTGCGGGCCTCCGAGGACGAAGCGGCCGGTCGGGTTTATCAGGAAGCGGGTCTTGTCGTCGAGCATGTGGCCCGGCAGGGTGGGCTTAACGACGCGGTCGATCACCGAGCTCTTCAGCTCGTCGTAGGAAACATCGGGCATGTGCTGAGTGGATACTACGACGGTGTCGATGCGCGTCGGCCTGCCTTTTTCATACTCGACCGTGACCTGCGACTTGCCGTCAGGGCGCAAAAACGGTAGCTCAGCGCTCTTCCTCGCCTCCGCCAATCTGTCGGTGAGCCTGTGGGCGTAGACTATGGGAGAGGGCATCAGCTCTTCGGTCTCGTTGCAGGCGAATCCGAACATGAGGCCCTGGTCGCCCGCGCCCTGTTCCTTATAGAGGCCCTCACCCTCGGTAACGCCCTGGGAGATGTCGGGGGACTGCTTGTCTATAGAGACCATCACGCCGCAGGTCTCCCAGTCGAAGCCCATGGAGTGGTGGTTGTAGCCGATATCCCTGATCGTTTGGCGTATGACCTCGGGATAGGCCACGACGGCGTTCGTAGTGATTTCGCCTGAGACGATCGCAAGGCCGGTGGTCACCATGGTTTCGCAGGCGACGCGGGAGTTGTTGTCCTGCGCAAGTATCGCATCCAGGATCGAATCGGAGATCCGGTCGGCGACCTTGTCGGGATGTCCCTCTGTGACGGACTCTGAGGTGAACAGATACCGCTGGTTCTTCATCTTTGCTCCTCTCTCGGATGGAAAAATTTGCGGGACTATAGGCGGGCCGGGGAGGCGGTGTCAAGCGTTTTTCTTGTCTATGTTGTTGAAGTTTCAGAACTTTTTGAATGCCGGCCCTGTTGCTGAGGGGTCGTCTGCTGCCCTTCGATTATGCGCAGCTTTTTGACATCGCCGGGCAGCAGGTGGCTTGTCTTGGTCTTCAGGAGCTTCTCGACCTCCTCGGCCGTGTCGAGCGAAAGGGCCTCCTTGAGTATCCGGCTCGATTGGCCCTTGGTTACCGACCGGAGGATCTTCTTTACCCGGGGTATGGATATGGAGTTCATCGACAGCACGTCGAGCTCCATGCCTATCATCAGCGTTATCGCGAGGGGATCGCCGGCCATCTCTCCGCACAGCCCCACCTCGATTCCAGCGCGCTTGGCAGCGGCGGCGGTGCTTTCGATCAGCCTCAGGATGGCTGGGTGGAACGGATTGTATAGGTAGGAGACGTGCTCGTTGCCCCTGTCGATGGCAAGGCCGTACTGTATGAGGTCGTTTGTTCCTATGGAGAAGAAGTCGACCTCGCGCGCGAATTCGTTGGCCATGAGCACCGCCGAGGGGACCTCGATCATGATGCCGAGTGGAACCTTGTCCTTGTATTTGACTCCCTTCGATGACAGCTCTCGTTTTACCTCCTTTATTATCTTTTTTACGCGAACGATCTCCTCGAAGCTCGATATCATGGGTATCAGAATCTTGAGGTTGCCGTGCACGGAGGCTCGGTACAGGGCGCGCAGCTGGGTCTTGAATAGAGGCAGCTCGCGGAGACAGAGTCTTATAGCGCGAAGACCGAGGGCAGGGTTCGCCTGTGAATCGTATGTCTGCGAGAGAGAGAGCTTGTCGCCTCCGAGATCGATGGTGCGTATCGTAACAGGCTTGGGCGAAAGCTTTTCGAGCACGGACACGTAGTTGGCGAACTGCTCCTCCTCGGAGGGCTCGTCCAGCCTGTTCAGGAAGAGGTACTCGGTCCTGTAAAGGCCTATGCCTTCGGCGCCGTGCTGGAGCAGCGTGGGGATCTCCTCGACGAGCTCCATGTTCGCCTCGATCTTAATCCTGCAGCCGTCCTTCGTTTCGGCGGGCAGGTGGATATCCTGCATCAGTATTTCTTCGAGCGCTGCGTACTTGCGCTGCGTCGAGCGATACTGCTCCAGCTCCCTTGACAGCGGCGAGGCGATGAGAAGGCCCTTTATGCCGTCGACTATGAGTGTTTCACCGTCCTCGACAGCGTCGAAGACGTCCTTTACGCCGAATATGGCTGGGATTTCCAGCGCGCGTGAGATTATCGCACTGTGAGATGTCTCGCCGCCTATTTCCATCACGAAGCCCATCACGCGGTCCTTGGGGAGCGACGCGACTTCGGCGGGGGAGAGGTCGTGGGATACGATTACGAGCTCGCCGGAGGGCAGCTCCGCCAGGGGTGCCTCGGAGCTTCCGGTCAGGTTGTCCATGACGCGCCTTCCGACGTAGTCGATATCCTGGCGCCTCTCGCGGAAGTAGTCCTCGTTCACGTTCAGAAAGGAAAGCCTGAGCTGGGCCAGCGTCTTGTCGAGCGCCCA
>DAONII010000115.1:0-5273 GCA_035405085.1 bacterium
CCTCGAGAGCCTTTGCGCCCTTTCGGCGTCGTCGCGGGCATCATCCAGAGACCCGCGCGAGAGCGAGGCCTCCCCCCTGTTCATCAGGTTCGCGGCCGCCTTTGGCATGTTTCCGATGGCCTCGTTTATCGATAGCGCCTCGTCGAACTTCGCCACAGCTCCTGCGTAGTCGCCGGCGGCCATGAGCAGAAGCCCCAGGTTGTTGTGCGCCTCGGCCACCATCTCACGGTCGTCCACGCCCAGGGCTATCAGCTTCGCGCGGTCGTACTCGCGCGCTGCCGAGGCGAGATCGCCGCGCCTGTAGAGCTCGTTTCCGCGCATGTTTGCCGCCTTCGCGTCCATGTGCGCCTTGCGCACCACGTGCGTCTCCTTCGCGCACGCGCCAAGCGAAACCGCAAGCGCCGCGCACATCGCAGCGGCCGGAAGCCTGAACCGGAAGGCGTGGGTCACGGCGCCCTCCCTTCGCTCCTGAGCGTGGAATCCTCCTTCAGGCCCTTGGCGATGTTGCCGCGCAGGAAGATGCTCTTCTGAAGCGCGGCTATCACCTTGTTCGCCTCCTCGAGCGCCCGCCTGGCCTCGACTATCGCATCCTGTATGTCGGGGCCCTTCTCGTCGATCGCGCCCAGAACTCCGCTCAAGTGCCCGGAAGCCCTCACGAGCTCGTCGTAGAGCTGCCTCCTCTCGATGAGCATCCGCAGCGTGCCGTCCTTTTTAGTTAGAGCGTCGGAGAGCTGCTTCGTGGCGATGTTTACGTTCGCGAGCGACATCTTAAGGTCGCCCTCCGGGTCGTCGAGCGAGCGAACGAGCTTCGTGGCGGAATCCACCAGCGCGTCGAAGCCGGCGGAGGCCGACTCCTCCGACGGTATCGTTCCGCCATGAGGTATGGGCGAAAGATCCTGAGGGCCGGGGTCTATCTCCAGCGAGCTCGAGCCCAGAAGCGGAGACGATATCCGCGCCATGCTCCCGCTGCGTATCCGCCTGCCGACCTGCCTGAAGATGCTTAAGTCTATCCTGACGCGGCCGTCCTCGCACAGCTCTATCCCGGATATCTTTCCCCCCTCCAGCCCCTTCACCATGACCGGAGTGCCGACCCTTAGCCCGCCGCCGCCGTCGAAGTAGGTGTCGTAAGGTGTATACGCCTGGAACCAGCGCTGACCGCGTGCCACGAGGACCAGCAAAACGAGTATCATCGCGCAGGTAAAGAGGAAGAACGCGCCGACTATCTTTTCGAGATGCCTGAACTTGAAGTGCATATCACTCCCGTAGCATTCCTTCGGTTTCGACTGCAACCGGGATCCGCCCGCCCTCCATCTGCCCGAAAAACTTCACCCCGCCGTCATCGAGCACCAATATACGGCTTGCAACCCGGGCGAGAAACGAGGAGTTCTGCGTCGCCACGAGCGAACCCGCTCCGCGCCCTTTCGCCTCCGTTATCGCATCGGCCACGGTAGCCATGAACGCGGAGCTGGCCCCCTGCGTGGGCTCGTCCCAGAAATAGAACTCGCGCCGCTCGAGCACCGCCCTCAAAAAGGAGATGCGTCTCCTGAGCCCCGCGGAGAGTGCCGCCGGAAGGCGGTCGCGAAACGCGGAAAGCTCCAGATCGTTTAGCTTTTCGTCCACAAAATCGGTTATCTCGCGCTCGGATCTTTCGCCGTGGTAGCGAAGCGGCAGGGCGAGGTTCTGGAATATCGTCATGTTCGCTATGAGGGCCGCCTCCTGAAAATCGAACCCCATCCTCCTGCGGGTGTCGTAGTGGAAGGGCACCGGACGCGACCAGAAATCGACCCCGTCTATCAAGAGCTCCCCCTCCTGCGGCCGAATTATGCCTGCGGCGATCTTGAGAAGCGTGCTCTTCCCGCCACCCACGTGCGAGATGATTCCCAAGACCTCCCCCGCCTCCAGGGAGAACCCGACTCCCGAGAGAACCCTTCCGATTCCCTCGTACGAGTAGCCGACGCCTTTCAGTTCAAGAGAAAAACCCATGGCACCTAGATATAGAAGAACGCCGTTATGATTATGTTGACCGCGAAGCACGCGTATATGGACAGCACGACCGCTCGCGTCGTCACCTGCGGTATCTCGGTGAAGGACATCCGCACGGAGAAGCCGCGGTAGCAGCATATCAGCGCCACCACGAGCCCGAACATGAAGCACTTTATACCGCTCACCGCGACGTCCCAGAAGCCCAACGCCCCTCCGACGTCGGCGACAAACCTTGCAAACGGATACTGCACTATGAGCCTCGCGAAGACGTAGCCGCCGAAGAGTGCCACCACCACGAACCAGAACGAGAGGCAGAATATCGCGGCCGCCACACCCACGAGCCGGGGCAGAACCACGAAGCGCAGCGGGTTTATCCCCATCATCTCCAGCGCCTGCACCTCACGGTTGACCATCATGTAGCCTATCTCGGTGGCTATCGCGGTGCCGGAACGCCCGATCACGATGAATGCGGTGATTATCGGCCCCAGCTCCCTCACCACCACGATGACGAGGATGCTGCCGATGACAGACTCGCCTCCCACGCGCGGCAGCTGCGTGAAGGCCTCGATTATGACCGCACCGCCCAAGAGGAGCGCCGTTATGGTGGTCACCCGAAGCGCCTCCACCCCGGTGAAGAGTATCTGGCGCAAGACGACGTCCAGCACCATGCGGCCGCCGCGGCCGCGCTCGGTGAAGGCGACCTTTATCGCCCCCAGAAACATCGCGGTCATGTCCAGAAGGGAGTCGAGGGGGGCTATGACCGCCGCCCCGGCCCTGGCGAAAATAGACATGCGGCCTTTCTACCACAACCCGGCGCCCCAGGCCAGAGCGCAGGGTTGAAATTCGTTTGCCTTGTCAGGCTTGGTCCTGTGGTGTAAAAGCCGGAGACCACAAGGAGCCCGGATGAAGATAAGAACTAAGCTGCTCGCGGCCATCCTCACACCAGTCCTGGCGGTGCTCGTCATCCTTTCCGTCCTCTCCTACCGGATGAGCCGGCAGGCCATAGTCTCAGAGATAAAGCAGCGAGCGGAGTTCATGCTCAGATCGACATCCAACGCGCTCTACAACGGCATCTCAGGGCTGGAGGACGTCGCTAAATCCATGTCGATAGCTATGGAGGCGTTCGAGCCCTCCTCAGAGGAGTCTCTCCAGAAGCTCATCCACGACTCCATCGAGATGGAGAAGATCATCTTCGGGTCGACGATAGCCTTCGAGCCGGGCGCCTTCCCCGGCAGGGCCGGCCAGTTCGCGCCGTACTATCACAGAAATCCCGAGGGCCTCGTCTTTGTGGATCTTGCTTCCCCGGCCTACAACTATCCGGGCCGCGAGTGGTACAGGATACCGGTGGAGACGAAGAAGCCCTACTGGACGGAGCCTTACATGGACGTGGGCGGCGGCGACGTCCCCATGGTCACATACGCGCACCCGGTAATGCAGGACGGCTCGGTCAGGGGCGTGGCCACGATAGACATCTCGCTCGAAGAGCTCACCGGCAGCATCAAGGAGATAAAGATAGGCGAGACAGGATTCGCTTTCCTCACGAGCCGCATGGGCGCGTTCATAACCATGCGCGGCGAAAAGTGGTCACCGCAGAACACGATCCTGGCCCTCGCCGATGAACTGAAAAGCGAAGAGCTGAAATCGCTGGGCGCGAGGATGATATCCGGCGAGACCGGCTTCGTTTCCCTGAAGAACCCGCTCGACGGAAGGCAGGCCTGGTTCGCCTTCGGCCCAATAGAGTCCACGAACTGGTCCCTCTGCCTCGTCTTCCCGGAGGAGGAGATGCTCGGCGCCGTCCTTTCGCTCAACCACCGGATGATAGCGGTCTCCGCCGCAGGAATTTTATTTCTGGCCCTGCTGATCTTTTTGATCGCTTCGAGGATAACTCGCCCGATAAGCGCGCTGGCGGAGGCGGCCGGCAGGATCGCCGAGGGAGACTTCTCGGCCGCGCCGCCCGGCGGCGGGGGAAAGGACGAAATAGGAACGCTCGCGCGCTCGTTCTCGGATATGGCCGGCTCCCTCTCCGCCACGCTCTCCAAGCTCAGGTCGGAGAAGGAGCTCTTCTCCGCGAGCTTCTCCCAGATGTCCGACGGCCTGGTGATAATCGGCCCCGATCTGTCGCCTATCAAGGCAAACCGTGCGGCCGAACGGCTCCTCTCCCTCCCGGCGCAGGGCTCGATGGTGGAGCACATACTCTCGCACTTCGAATGCTCCCCGCCTATAGATCGCATTACGGATTTCGGCAAAGGCCCGCCCGCCTTCGAGCTGACACGCAGGGCGAGCGAAACCGCCGGCGCTCTCCATCTCATGATGGTCGCCACGCCGGTGCGCGGCCGCGACGGCGAGGTCGAGAACATAATACTCGCGGTGAGAGACGTCACCGAACTCAAGGCCGACGAACTCTCGAAGAAGGACTTCCTCTCGACGATATCGCACAAGCTGCGCACGCCGGTGGCGGTACTGCAGTCGAGCGTCTTCCTCATTAAGGACCGGATGCTCGGCGACCTGAACGAAAAACAGCAGAAGCACGCTTCGATGATGTCCGACCAGGTGGCGAAGCTGGCGGCCCTGATAGAGAAGCTCATCGCCTTCGTGACCCTCGAGGAGCAGTCGCTCTCCGCCGCGAAGGAGAAGATCGAACTCGGAGCCTTCATCTCCGGCATCGCCGAGGAATGCAGCAAGCTGCACCCGGACAGCGGCGCGACGATCGACATAGAGGTTTCGCCTGAGGCCGCCGAGATCGAGTTCAACAGGGACCAGCTGAGGATAATAATCTGCGAGCTCCTGCAGAACGCGCTGAAGTTCAACCCGGGCGAAAAACCGTCGGTCCGTTTCCGCTGCAGCCGCGACGGTGAAAGGCTGACGATTTCGGTCGAGGACGACGGCACGGGGATCCCGCCCGAGCTGCACGACAGGATCTTCGAGAAGTTCTTCCAGGCGGAGCGCTACTTCACGGGGAACGTCGAGGGCGTGGGCCTGGGGCTCACCTTCGTGAAAAAGATAGTCGATTTCGCGGGGGGAAGCGTGACCGTGCAATCCGAACCGGGAAAGGGAAGCACGTTCACGGTGAAGCTGCCCACCAGGCATCAGTAGTGAACGCGCCCTCGATGCTCATGTGAGTTAACACAAAGCCTGACGGTCGGTTCGCTCGCTCCGACAGACCCCTCGCCAGACGGCTCTTTCTTGCCTGAAATCCAGATATTCTCTTCGCTACGGCTCGTTCGTTCAGGCGCCACTCAGAGAACATCTGGATTTCAGGCAAAGTAGAAACACCGATGGCTCGTTGACGG
>DAONII010000116.1:0-5266 GCA_035405085.1 bacterium
CTCCGACACCGACGGCGACAACGTAGAGAACCACATCGACAACTGCCCCGCAGTTTCCAACAACGACCAGATCGACACCGACGGCGACGGCCTCGGCGACGCCTGCGACGACGACGACGACAACGACGGCGTGCCCGACTCGACGGACAACTGCCGCACCTCCCCGAACCCCGGCCAGGGGGACGCAGACCTCGACGGGATCGGCGACGCCTGCGATTCCGACACCGACGGCGACGGGGTGGAGAACGTCTCCGACAACTGCCCCGGCGTCTCAAACCCCGACCAGGCCGATCTCGACGGTGACGGCCTGGGCGACGTCTGTGACCCGGACCTCGACGGCGATGGTGTCGACAATATAGCTGACAACTGCCCGATAAATTCCAACCCGGCACAGGCGGACACGGATCTAGATGGACAGGGCGACGCCTGCGACCCTGACATCGACGGGGACGGGATAATTAACGGCCAGGACAACTGTCAAATGGTATTCAACCCCGGCCAACAGGACAACGACGGCGACGGGTTGGGAGACCTATGCGACCCCGACGACGACGACGACGGAATCTTCGATGACGGAGACGGAAGCGGCACGATCGGCGACAATCCTTGCAGCGGCTTCGGCTCCGCGGGAAGCCCCGTCGGCGACGGCGTGCAGACGAACTGCGACGACAACTGCCAGTTCGCGTGGAACCCGAACCAGGCCGATATAGACTCAGAAGGGATCGGAAACGCCTGCAGCCCTGACAAGGACGGCGACGGAGTTTTAAACGAGCTCGACAACTGCCCGCTCGTTTCCAACGCTGCACAGGCCGATATCGACGGAGACGGGCTCGGCGACGCATGCGACGCTGACAAGGACGGCGACGGGTTCCTGGACGTTGGACCTGACGCGAACGACGAATGCCCTCTTTCGGCCCTATGCCATTGACGAGAGCAGTGCGGTTGGCTGTTGAAAAGTCGGCGGGGCTTTCGAGCCCCGCCGGCTTTCTTATGCAAAGAAAACCGGCCGGCCGGTTCGATCAGAGGCTGCTGTCGAGAACCGGCGTGAACCGAACATAGAGGAGGTTCTCGCCCACCGCCAGCTCGTTGTACCTCCCGAGCAGCACCATGAGCCCCTTGCGTATGTTGCCATCCGGCCTGTCCCTGAACTCGACATCTATCTGCACGTTTTGCTCCTCGGGGTACTCCCTCACGACCCTGCCCTCATCGTCCAGCTCGCGCCAGCTGCCTATCGCCCACAGCTTAGTGAATCCCTTCAGAAACGCGAAGCCCTCGGCCTTGCTCCTCAGCACGATTATGCTCAAAAGGCCCTTCTGCGTCTGCGAAGGGCCGGGCCTGTATAGAAGCCGGTTGAGACACGACTTGACCTCTTCGCTTTTAAACGAGTCGGCAGGCACACAGAGGCAGCGTTTAGCCTCTGCCGGCTGCGCGTCGGCGACGCAGTACGGCGTCGCGGCCTCGATCTGCGCCTCCGCGGCAGGAATCTTCAGAATTTCACATAGAAAAGGCAGGTACTCGCAGATCATCGGTTCTCCTTTCCGCGGGCCAGCGGCCCGACTCTCGATCGAGACTATTTATGAATTATCCCCTTCATCACAAAGAAGTCCGCAGGAGCAACCCTGCGCGCCTCGGCGAGCTTCCCGTTGCTCTTCGTATAAAGGATCAGCTCCTGAAAGCGCTCGTAGCCGCCTAGCGGGATCATCAGCTTCCCTCCTTCCGCGAGCTGCTCCACAAGGGGTGCCGGTATCCTGTGAGGGCTGCAGCGCAGGAATATCGCGTCGAACGGTGCAAACTCCGGCCAGCCGAGGTATCCGTCGCCGACCTTGAGGAAGATGTTTTCGTATCCGAGATTGCCCAGCCTTTCCGCGGCCGCGTCGCTTATCTCCTTGGAGATGTCGATCGTGTAGACCTCTCCGGCTATCTGCGCGACGAGTGCCGCCCCGTAGCCGGAGCCGGTGCCTATCTCGAGGATTTTGTCTCCCTCCTTGACCGCGAGGTACTTGAGGATGATCGCGTCGACGTGCGGGCGGTCGAGAATGTAGCCGAATCCGAAGGGAACGCGCAGGTCCTCATAGGCCCTGTCGCGGTATCTCTCAGCGACGAAGGCGTGGCGGGGAACAGACAGGAACGCCTCCTGTATGCGCGGATCGGCGATACCGCGGCTGAATATGTGCTGCTTGACCATCCTCTCCCTCTTGAGCTCGAATGTGTCCGGGGCGAAGCTGCAGCCGGCCTGCCCGGAGAGGGCCAACGCCAAGAGAAGTCGGATCATCATGTGTCCGGTTCGGTTCGTCATTCGGACGATGTTAAAAGCAATTGTCGTGCCAACCCGCAAACCGCAGTTTTCCAAGAGTTTACAGGCGCATGACTGCGGAAAACACACGCGGCTGTGTGAAAGAGGCGGCCCACTGGTGTGAAAATCACACAATCGCCATACTGCATCCACAGGGCTAACAAGGCCCGGGAAATCCCTTCTCACAGTCCCCTGCCCTCTTCGAACCCTTTGATTAGCATCGCAAAGGCGGTTGGCACAGCTTTTGCAACTATGCCCGACAAACCAACTCAAAGGAGGGGTCATGGAGAGCTGCGGAAAAGTATCGTACATGCATCCGGGAGAGGAGTTCCTAACGTTCGCGCAGCAGACAAAAGGGAAACAGGGCAAAGGCGGTCCGGGCGATGTAAAATCCCCCGACAGGTATGAGCACCTGTGCGGCGGCGGCCTTAGGCAACAGATAGGACAGATGCTTATGATAGGCTTCCGGGGAATAACAGTACATGCGGACTCGCCCATCGTGCGCGATATAGTCGAGCGTCACATAGGCGGCGTCGTGATATACGATTACGACGTCGAGCTGAAGAAGTTTGGCCGAAACGTGGAATCGCCAAATCAGCTCAAGGATCTGACAGAGGCGCTTCATGAATTCTCGAGTACGCGGCTGCTTGTGGCCGTGGACCAGGAGGGCGGCAAGGTCGCAAGGCTAAAGGAGAGCTACGGCTTCCCACCAACGGAGAGCGCTGAGAGCCTGGGTTCTACCGACATCGACCTACTGACCTATCTTCACTCCTCGCTCATCGCGGATACTCTTTTGAAAAACGGCATCAACATGAACTTGGCGCCGGTGGTGGACGTGAACGTGGACCCTGACAGCCCCGCGATAGGCAGGTACGGGCGCAGCTTTTCATCCGAACCCCACGCGGTCGTCGGGCACGCATCCGCTTTCATAGAGGCGCACCACGACATGGAAATACTCACCACTCTGAAGCACTTCCCGGGGCACGGGAGCGCAACCGCCGACTCCCATTTCGGATTCACCGACGTGACCGCTACATGGTCGGAGGCGGAGCTCGAACCCTATGCGGAGCTCGTCAGCGCCGGTCTCGCCGACGTCGTAATGACCGCGCACGTGTTCAACTCGAACATAGACCCGGAATTTCCGGCCACGCTCTCGTCGAACGCCATAAAGGGGATACTCCGCGACAAGCTGGGTTTCGACGGTGTCGTGATATCCGACGACATGCAGATGGGGGCGGTAACCGATCAATACGGCCTGGAGACGGCAATCCTTAGATCCCTGGAGGCCGGCGTGGACATGCTGCTCTTCTCTAACAACATGGCCTACGAGGAGGACATCGCCGAGCGCGCCATCCAAATCGTACTGGGCGCGGTGGAGAGCGGACAGATAAGCTGCGAGCAAATAAAAAAATCCGGCGAGCGCATACGGCTCCTGAAGGAAAAGCTCAACTGAGGGCGCTCCGAACCGCAGGGCTCGGACACCTGCCTGTCGCTAAAGCCTGAACGCGAGGTATATGCTGGCCGACTGCCGCCTGATGAGCACCCGGACGAGATCGCCCTTCTTCAGGTCCTTAGTTGCAGCGCGGTAATCCTCGACCGAGCCGACCGGCTTGCCACCGACCTCGGTGATTATGTCCCCGCTGTGAATTCCGGCGCCCTCGGCGGCGGAATCTGGCTCAACTCGGGCGACGGCTACGCCCTTGGCTGCGTCTCCGGTTCCCGACCGAACGGAATCCTCCGCTGAAACGGCGCGGGCTACGATGCCCAGCGCATCGGCTTTTCCGACGGACGGCGAATCCCCGCCGCCGACCGATGCGGTCGTCTGACCGCCCTCCTGCTTTCCAACCCTGATCTTAAGATCCTTCCTCTTGCCGTTGCGCAGGATGCCCAGCCTTATCTCGGATCCGGGCTTCGTCTCCCCGACCTCCAGGGAGAGGTCGTAGGGATCCTCTATCTTCTGGCCATCGAGCTCCACTACGACGTCGCCGCGCATGAGGCCCCCCTTTGCCGCAGGGGAATCGGCGTAAACCTCAGCTATCAGGGCGCCCGTCTCATTATCACCCAACCCGAAGGACTTCGCGAGCTCCGGGGTCACCTCCTGTATAGCGATGCCCAGCCATCCGCGCGCGACACTGCCCTTCTCTATGAGCTGAGGCACGAGGCTCTTGGCGAGATCTATCGGGATCGCGAAACCTATCCCCTGACCCGCCGCATATATCATGGTGTTGAGCCCGATCACCTCCCCCTTGGTATTGAAGAGGGGCCCGCCGGAATTGCCGGGGTTGATCGAAGCGTCTGTCTGTATGAATTTCGCGTATGGACCGCCGCCTATTGCACGCCCTATAGCGCTTACGACGCCTACGGTTACAGTGTGCTCCAGCCCGAAGGGGTTTCCGATCGCCATGACCCAGTCGCCGGGCCTCATCTTCTCCGAATTGCCGAGCTTCACATACGGCAGGTCGCCGCCCGCCTTTATCCTTATGACCGCGATGTCGGTCTTCTCGTCTACGCCCACCACCTTGCCCTTGTACTTCTTGTTGTTCGAAAGCCTGACCTCTATCTCGTCGGCCTGTGACACCACGTGGTTGTTCGTGAGGATCGTGCCGTCCTTGTCGATTATGAATCCCGAACCGAGGCTTCGCTGCGTCTGTTCGCGCGGCATGCCCTCGAAGAACTTGTTGAAGAAGTCGTCGAACGGGTCCTGCGGGCCGAATCGGGGGAAAGGCGTTATCATGCGCCGCGAGCTGATCTTCTTGCTGGTCGATATGTTTACGACGGCCGACTGTACCCTTTCCGCCAGGTCGGCGAAGGAGCTGGGCTGCGCCTGAAACCACGCGGTGGGATGAACCAGCGCTTCGGAATCGCCTCTGACCACGACATCCTGAGCACCCCCCCCGCGTATGCTGCCCGTCCATGCAAGAATTCCAGCCGCGACCACCGCAGTCAAGGCCGATACACCTATAACGGTCCACA
>DAONII010000117.1:0-5234 GCA_035405085.1 bacterium
TGCGGCAGCATTCGCCGCCGAAAGGAGACGGTTGCCGATATCGATATAGTTGCATCCACAGAAAAACCGGATTCCGTGATGGCGCGGTTCGTGAGGCTCGGTGGCGTCGAAAGGGTTATCGAGCACGGCGAGACCAAGTCCGAGGTAGTTCTCTCCTCGGGCATCCAGTGCGACCTGCGCGCGGTGTCGGACGCGGAGTTCCCTTTTGCCGAGCACCACTTCACCGGGTCCAGGGAACACAATGTCGCGATGCGGTCCCTCGCGAAGAAAGCCGGCATGAAGCTGAACGAGTACGGCCTGTTCAGGGAGGGCGAGTCGAATTCGGTATCCTGCAAGGATGAGGCGGAGATATTCGGCGCGCTTGGGATTTCCTACATAGAGCCGGAGCTCCGGGAGAACATGGGCGAGATAGAGGCGGCCGCGGAGGGTCGCCTGCCAAGGCTTCTTGAGCCCGGCGACATCCGCGGTGTGATCCACGCCCATTCCGACTACACCGACGGCCGAGCCACGATAGCGCAGATGGCCAAAGCGGCGAAGGAGCTCGGCTATTCCTGGATAGCGATTACAGACCACAGCCAGGCGGTGACGGTTGCAGGCGGGATGAAGCCAGGGGACGTTGAGCACCAGTGGGAGGAGATAGACGAAATCAACGAGGGGCTCTCAGGCTTCAGGATCTTAAAGGGCATCGAGGTGGATATACTGGCTGACGGATCGCTCGATTTCGACGACGGGTTGCTGAAGCGCTTCGATCTTGTGATAGCCGCGGTGCATTCGCGCTTTAAAATGCCCGAGAGGGAGATGACCGAAAGGATAGTCAAGGCTCTGTCGAACCCGAATGTCGATATCCTGGCACACCCCACCGGGCGGCTTCTGCTCGCGCGGGAGCCCTACGCCGTGGACATGAGGGAGGTCATCGAGGCGGCGGCGAAGTCGGGCGTTGCGATAGAGATAAACGCCCATCCGCAGAGGCTGGATCTCGACTGGCGCCACTGCAGGGAGGCAAAGGAACTGGGTGTCAGGATAGCTATCTCACCGGACGCGCACTCACCCGAGGCCATATCGGACATAGCCTACGGCGTGGGAATCGCGCGCAAGGGCTGGCTCGAAAAAGGGGACGTCATCAACTGCCTCGGTGCGGATGATATCTTGAGGTTTCTGAAGTCAAGGGACTCAAAAGCCCGACGCTAGCGGTGGGCGGGGATGCCCATCTCGCCGCGAAGCGCGTTTATCGTCGGGCCATGTTCTTTAAGAAACGCGGCGTCCGGCTTCCATAATCCCATCGCTGCTCGGACTACGTCGATCTTCCCGTCTTTGCTTTCATTCCATCCGGAATCGATGGCTTCACACATCTTGCCCTTCAGGCACTCGTTTCTGTATACATAGCCGCCCGGGTAGAGGCTCAGTATTTCGCGGTCGTTCTCGTTTACCCTGAACGTGCAGTTGACCTCATCGCCGTCGGCCTTGCATGTTTTCCCCTTCAGTTCCTTGGGAAAGACCTCGGCGTCCATGAATTTGTTAATCGCATCTATCGCCTTGGATGTTACCTTGAAATCGGACATGCCCGCCTCCTGTTGTGGGTGGATGCCGCCGTGATTGTTATCGGCTGGTCGGCGCCCGAAAGTTGCGCCCGTCCTCAAAAATTCACGAAGAGGAGGCGGAGGGGCGCGCCGGTCAGAGGTGAAATCAGTTGATTTCAATGGCTATTTTTGGATTATCCCAACATGGATCCGAATCAGGCGAACCTTCGCTCCAGGGCTTCGAAGATACTCAAAAAACTCTCCCGGCTTTATCCGGGCGCCGGATGCGAGCTCGAATTCAAAAACCCGATCGAGCTGCTGGTGTCGACAATACTCTCAGCACAATGCACCGATGCCAGGGTGAACAGGGTTACGCCGGTACTGTTCAGGCGTTACCGCACCGCCGCCGACTTCGCAAAGGCCGGGACGGCAGAGCTCGAAGCGATGATTCGACCTACCGGGTTCTACCGAAACAAGGCGCGCTCCATAAAGGGGTGCTGCGAGGCCATTGTCATCAAACACGGAGGTGAGGTGCCAAAGGGGATAAATGATCTGGTGGCGCTTCCCGGGGTGGGCCGCAAGACGGCTAACCTGGTGCGAGCCTACGCCTTCGGCAGGCCGGGGATCATTTGCGACACGCACGTCCTCAGGGTCTGTAAGAGGCTCGCGCTCACACGCGAGAAAAACCCCGACAGGGTGGAAGCGGACCTTTCAGTAATAATACCCCCGAAAGAATGGACGAGGTTTTCAACGGTCGTCATGTGGCACGGCCGGCGCACGTGCACCGCGAGGGCCCCCTCCTGTGCATCCTGCGGGCTTTTGGGGCTGTGCCCATTCGGCCAAAAAGCGGCTTGACACGGCGGCACCCTCTCGTTATTGCCCCCGCAATTCAAAGGGGTGCAAACCAAACGCATAATAAGGAGGACTGACATGGCAAATCGCGATGACAAGGTGCCGGAGAACGTGGAGGGGCGTTACTACGTGGATACTCAGTGCATAGACTGCAACCTCTGCCGCGAGATCGCGCCTAACAACTTCGCCCATCAGGAGGAGGCGGGCTACGCATACATCTCCAAGCAGCCTGCTACCGAGGAGGAGGAGTCGCAGTGCGCCGAGTCGAAGGATTCCTGCCCCGTGGAGGCCATAGGAGACGACGGCGAGTAGGTCCCTCAAAAAGAGCATGAAAGGGCTCCGCACTGGGCGGGGCCTTTTTTTTCGCCTAATGGCTTTCCGCTACGTCGCCGGATCTACTTTCGTTTTTTAGAGGTTTTTTTCGACGAAGAGGCCTTCTTCTTCAGCTTATAGCGCGGCAGCGCCTTCTGGGGGCGGAAGAGGCCGGTGTCTTCGGTCATCTGAAGATGGGGTTTCTCCGGGCGGGGAAGGGAAAGGGTGAGCTTTTCACTCGCCTCCCTCGCCTTCCATGTGATCATCAGCGACTGAAATTTGGGGTCGTCGGCGACGTTTGCGAAGTCGTCTCCCACGGCCAGCCAGGTGAGCGTCGCGTCCGGGTTCAACCTGTATGCAGCGTCCAGCGCGGATATCGCCCCGTCCACGTCGCCCATCGCCGAATGATAGGCGGCGAGATACTCCATCGACTCGAAGTCACCGCGCAGGGTTTCGTCGTCTATCTTCCTGAACTTCTTCTTCGCCTTCTCGGTTTCGCCCGATGCGGCAAGAAGGGTTGCCTTCAGCAGGTCGCACTCGGCCTTGTGAAGAACTGTGGCATACCTCCTCGCCTTGGCGTAGAGATCCATAGCTCGATTTAGATAGTCCTTCTGCTCTATTCCCTTCGTCTTGAGAAACAGATAGAGGTTGTGGTTGCTTATGGCGGCGTTCTGATAGAACTTGTGCGCCTCGGAACGCGCCGGTTTCTTTGCGAGGCGAAAATTCGTAAGTCTGGCGGCTTCCCTTGTCAGATACAGGAGCTTGGGGTTCGGTTTTTCATCCCGCATCAGGATTATCGCGCCGTTCAAATCCCCGGACGCTATGGCGTCCACGATAGCCTTCGGTATCTCCGGCTGTTTTACGGGGGCGTCGGTTTTTTTTGGTTCGGCCGTCTTCGACGAAGCGGCCTTTTTTCTCTTGGCCGCCTTCTTCGCCGGAGCATTTTTCGCAGGAGTTTTCTTGACGGCAGGCGCAGCCGTCTTTTTTGCTTCGGACAACTTAGCCGCGAAAGATTCGGCGGATGAGAAGGCTAATGCTGCGGTTGCACATAACAGCGTCATGACGCAGAGCCAGGCCATGCGTTTCATCTTAGCACCTCGCCTCTCAGTTGGTGCTGCTCGATAGGGTGAAAGCGGCGTAGTCGCAGCCGGCGGGTTTGTGGACCGCGTTGCCGTCGGTCAGTATGCCTATGCCGGTGAGCTTTTTGTCGAGTTTATGCCCGAACAGGGCCTCGTAGTCAGACGGCACGTCTACGGAGTTCCTGACCCACTTTCCCTTCTTTCCCGGGCCGCTTTCGAGGACCTTTATTTTCAAGTCGCCGCCTCGCCTCGAGACTACCGTTCCCTTGGGCAGGGTGGAGCTCCACACATACTTTATCGCCACACCCTTGTATCGGCTGCCGATGAGTACATAGACGCCGCAGGCGCTGTCGTTCGTGGAATCGCTGTTTTCGGCGGCACCCTCCGGGAGGTCGGTGGCGCGCCAGCGCCAGGACAAAACCGGCCTGTCCTCGACCTTCCAGTTGAACTGATAGAATATCTGCTCGGATATATCCTTGTCGTCCCTGGCCTTTATGAACCGCAGTTTGTTTTCCTCTGCAACGCTGTAGACTTGGGAGGCCCTTCCGCGGCGCGTGGGCCATGTCCGCCAACTCTTAGGAAACGAGCCCGGCTTCGACGATGAGAGGGAGCCGATGCCCACGCTGTCCATGCCGACCTGCGACGCGAAGAGCAGGCCGGCGGCCAGAACGGCAAAGAGCGCTGCCAGTGGGATTAAAACAAATTTCTTCATGTCCGGGGTATATGGGTAAACGGCTTGGCTGTCAATTGGGGCACGCAAGGCGAGAAAGGCCAGCAAAGCTCAAAGCTCAAAGGTGAAAGGTCAAAGGACGCGGTGCAAGAAAGGCTAGGGGCGGAGGCGGGAGAGAACCGAGGAGAGATCCTCGGGCAGCGGGGAGCTAAACTCCATTTCGTCGCCGGAATCGGGGTGGATCAGGACGAGCCGGGACGCGTGCAGGAAGTGTCGCGAAAGAGAGAGCGTGTCCGCCGCGCGCATCTTCGGATTCCGGTAGAGTTTGTCCCCCGCTATCGGGTGACCGATGGAGGAGAGGTGCAGCCTTATCTGGTGGCGGAGCCCTGTGGCGATAGTCACGCACAGAAGTGAATATTTCGTTCCGAAGCGCTGGGTAACGCGGTAGCTCGTTTGTGCCATTCTTGCCTTCAGCTTCTTGGCTTCGCCTAGCGACATGCACACGACCATCTTCTTCTTCTTTCGAGGGTGGTGCGCCAGGGGCGATTCGATATCGCCCTCTTCCGGCGGGCTACCCAGAACGAGCGCGGCGTACTCCTTCTTGATCTTTCCCTCGCGGAACTGCCTCCTCAGGTGAGCGCGCGCCTCTTCGCTCCTCGCGGCTACGACTATGCCGGATGTGTCGTTGTCCAGCCTGTTGACGAGCCCCGCCTCGCGCGCACCGTCGCCGACTTTTGCCTGACCCGGAAACCGTTCGAGGATCCACGCGGTGAGCGTGTTTCTCTCGCCCTCCTTCAGCGAGAC
>DAONII010000118.1:0-5207 GCA_035405085.1 bacterium
CACCGTAGATCGCATATCTTCCCGAAAGGGGCAGGATGACGCCTATCTTAACTCCGGCCATATCGCCTATGGCACCTCCCAGCTCGCTCATGAGCCCTCGGGCGGAAGCGTAGAACTCGTGCTTGGGATAGGTCGATATAAACGATTTCAACACGCGCAAAGCAGCGTCGACATCGCCGGCGCTCTGGTACACGAGGGCCAGTTTATAGCTCGCGTAACCGCCGGAGCGCTTGCCCCTCATCTCCTTCATCGGCAGGGAGTCTATCTCCGATTCGGTCACCGAACCGTCCCCGACCCACCTCTTCACCTCTGAAAGAGCTTCGTCCTCGGAAACCAACTCGCCTGCGGGTATCCCCGTGGGCGCCACGCCGTAGGCCTCTGCATAGTCGTCGAGGAGGAAAAGGTTCCACACGACAGCCGAGTTCGGCGGAAGGCCGGCCGATTTCGACGCCTTGACGCCCAGGGAATCGATCCTAAGCCGAAGCACCGCGCTGCAGTCGAACCTGTTGATCTTGGAGAGCTCGGACAACGACTCCGAGGGGCGGGATAGCTTCGACAGGGCCAGGGCGGACTTGAACCGAGCTTTCGGCGCGATTCGGGGGGATTCTATCTGTGAAACCGCCTCGCCGTATAGCTGCAGCGCAGCCCTGTAATCGCCCTTCGCGAAAGCTATCTCGCCGCGGATGAAACGCGATTCGTCCGTTATTTCGGTGTATGGAAAATCCGAAACGATCCTGGCAAAGGCCGCGTCGGCTTCGGCAAAACGCCTCGAGCGATAGAGCTCGTTCGCCGCATTGAAAGCGGCTCGCATATCCGCGGTCACCGCGTTGGGGTACTTGACGGTCCGCGATGCCTTGGGGCCGCCATCGACGCAGCCGGCCAGCACGGCTGCCGCGCAGATCAGTATCAATAATCGTCTCATGTATCCCCCGGAATACGGCGATTTCCTGACGTTTAAAACGAAGGCTAACCCTTGCCCTTCGCCACGGTCACCATCGCGGGGCGAAGAAGGCGCTCGCCCAGCCAGTAGCCCTTCCTGTGCACCGCCATGACGGAGTCGGGCTTGTGGGCCACGCTCTCCACCGCGGCCATAGCCTCGTGGTGAGCGGGGTCGAAGGGCTCGCCCATCGCCGCCACCTCCCGGAGGCCGTAGCGCTCCAGAACAGCGTGGAGCGTCTTCCTGACCAGCTCCACGCCATCAGCTATAGCCTTCGCCTCGGCCGAGGCGTCGGGCGGCACATGATCGAGCACGCGGTCCAGGTCGTCCAGTGAAGGCAAAAGATCTGAGAGCAGCTTCTCGTTCGAGTATCTGAGCTGCTCGTCCTGCTCCTTGCCGATTCGCTTCTTGAAATTCTCGAATTCAGCCATCACGCGAAGAAGCTTGTCGTAATGCCCCTTGGCCTCCTCCTCGGCCGCACGAAGCTGATCCTCTATCTCCTCCGCATCGTTCTCACCGGAGGCGGCCCTTGTCTCCTCGACTTCTGAACCCGGTTCCGGCCCCTTCGGATCTCTGGCCTCGCGCTTCTTCTTGAGCGCGCTCCTGAGTTCGTCGACCTTCGTCCTGTGTTTGTTCGTCATCACCCTCTCCGCAATTTCATCGGTTTCCGTTGCCGATCATCCCGGCTATTTTTCAAGGACATCCCCCAGCACCTTCGCCGTGAAATCAACGATCGGCACGACGCGCGAGTAGTCCATGCGCATGGGCCCTATGACGCCCAGCGTGCCCACCATCCTGCCCTCCTTGAAGTACGGCGCGCTTACGACGCCCACCAGGTCGACACCTCCGACCTCGGCATCCGCCCCAAGGAAGATCTTTACCCCCTCCCCCTCGGAGCACCGCTCGAGCATATGCAGGACCTTCTGCTTTTCCTCCAGGGCCTCGACGATCCTCTTGAACTTTTCGGTCTCAGCGAATTCAGGCGCGTCCAGCAGCTGCACCTCGCCGTCCACCACGAGGTCGCCGCGATGGACCGATTCGAGGACCTCGCCGGAAAATACCATAGCCTTCTTTATGAGTCGGTCGTAGTCGGCGCGCTCCGTCTCAAGCTCACGGCGCACCTTCTCGCGGGCCTCGTCGAGCGTGAGCCCGAAAAACGCATGATTGCAGTAGTTAGATATGCGCTCGAGCTCGGGATAAGTGAGATCCTCGCCGACCTCTATGAGCCTGTTCTCTACGGACCCGTCCTGAGAGACGAGTATCCCGAGTATCCTGCGGCGCGAGAGGGGCACGAACTCTATCTGCTTGAACGCTGTGCGCTCCGCACGAGGCGTGGCGACGATGCCCACATAGTGCGAAACGGCCGCGAGCATCCTCGAGGTGCGGGCCAGGACCGCGCCGACGCTGCGCTCGTCTCCCTCGCATCTCTCCCTTATGGCCTCCATCTCCGCGTCCGACAGCTCGCGGCGCTTCAGAAGGGAATCCACATAGTAACGGAACGCGGCGCCGGTCGGAATCCTGCCCGCCGACGTGTGCGGCTGCGCCAAAAGACCCATCTCGGTGAGATCGGACATGACGTTGCGTATCGTGGCAGCCGAAAGGTGCCCGTGATATTTTTTTGCAATGGTGCGCGAACCGACCGGATCGGCCGTCGCTATGTAATCGGCGATCAGGATCCTGAGGATCTCGCGGTCCCTCTCTGCAAGCTGGATATCCATACCCGTAATAAAAACCTTCGATTTCGAGGACATAGCGGAGCCGACCCTCGGCTTCCGCAAGCTAGCAGAGCGAGTAAGAGCTTGTCAATAAAGGGAAAAAGAGGGGGGAGGGCTTTATAGATCGAATTTTTCGAGATATTTCGGAACCACGACCTTCCAGTTCAGCTCATCCTCTATCCTGCCCTTCAAGGCCATGGCCGACTCCGACTCCCCGTGTACCAGAAATGTGGTCTTAGGAGGCTGCGTGAATCCCTTGAGCCAGCGCATGATGTCGCCCCAGTCGCCATGCGCCGAAAGGGATTCCACGAATTCGAGCTCCGCGTTCACCGCCACCGGCATGCCGTGGATCTTCACCGCCTTTGCCCCGTCGACGATCGAACGCCCGCGGGTTCCGGCCGCCTGGAAGCCGGTGATGACGAGCGTCGACTTCGGGTCGGGCAGGTAGGCCTTGAGGTGGTGAAGGATCCTTCCCCCGGTCATCATGCCCGACGAGGATATTATTATAGCGGGATCCGAAAGCGCGTTGAGCTGCTTGGACTCCTCCGGCTCGTGCACATATACGAGCCTGGACGGATGGAACGCCCGTTTGGGATCGGCGCAGTTGTCGAAGAAATTGTGCTCGCTTGCATATTTTATGTAGATGGCGGTGGCATCTATCGCCAGCGGGCTGTTCAGATAGACAGGAACGTCCGGGAGGCGCCCCTGATCCTCGAGCTTCTTGAGGATGTAGAGAACCTCCTGCGTTCGCCCAACCGCAAAAGCGGGTATCACGACCTTCCCGCCCCTGGATATCGTGCGGTCTATTATCCTCTGGAAACGCGACAGTATATCCTCCTCCTCGTGCAGCCGGTTACCGTAGGTGGACTCCAGCACGAGATAGGTGACGGACTTTACCGCCCCGGGATCGACGGAGATCAGAGCATCGTAGCCGCCGATGTCGCCGGCGAACATTATATTGAACTTGTGGTGCTTCTCGTTCACCGAGATGTTGATCAGCCTTGAGCCCAGGATATGACCCGCCGGCCGAAGCATCGCCCGCACGCTGTCCGAGAGCTTTATCCACTGCCTGTCCGGCGCGGCCTCGAGCGAGGAGAGCGACTCCACCGCGTCGGCGTACGTGTAGAGCGCCATCGGATTTTCGTGTCTTGAAAATCCCTTCTTCGCCGCAAACTTCGCGTCCTCCTCCTGTATGTACCCTGCGTCGGGGAGGAGTATCTTGCAAAGCTCGACGGTGGGCTCGGAGGCGAGCGCCTTCCCCTTGAATCCGTCCTTGACCAGAAGCGGCAGGTACCCCGAATGGTCGATGTGGGCATGCGTGAGGATAACCTTCTGAAGCTTCTTCACGTCTATCGGCAGCGGATTCCAGTTGCGACGTCGCAGGTCCTTAAGACCCTGGTAGAGGCCGCAGTCGATGAGCCATGAATTGCCGTTCTGTGCCAGATAAAACTTGGAGCCGGTGACAGTCTCTGTGGCGCCTAGAAATTGAAGTTTCACGGGGTTCGGGGGCCCTCCTCCCTGCAGAATTACGATATTGTACGGATTTTTATCCGGACTGCAACAGGAGAGACAGCACAACCCGACTACACGAAGCGGGAGAAAACCTGGTTCGAGAGCTCCACGCCTCTTTGGGTGAGAACGACGCGGCTTCCGTCGGCCGACAGAAGGCCGCCGTCCGCGAGCTCCGAGATCTCGCGGGAAAAACGTTTCTCGATACCTTCGCCGAAGAGTTCCTCGAACCTCCGGCACGACACTCCCTCCATCATCCTCAGACCCATGAAGAGGAACTCGCCCATCGCCGTGCGGATAGGAATCTCCTCCTCATCCGCCAGGAGTTTTGAACCCTCCGCATACTTCGCAACGTCCCTGACCTGAGTGAAGCGTCTCCCGAAAAGCCCGGGGCTTCCAGACACAGACGAAAACGAGGATGCTCCCGCCCCGAGCCCCAGGTATTCCCCGTATCGCCAGTAATTGATGTTGTGAAGGCATTCGAAGCCGGGCTTGGCAAAATTGGATATCTCGTAGCGCGGCCATCCCCCGCGCGAGAGCATCCTCGACGCTATCCTCATCTGGCGGAGCCCCGCCGCATCGTCGTGGACCGGCGATCCATAGCGAAGGGCCATCGGAGTTCCATCCTCGAGCGTTAGCGCGTATGCCGAGATATGCTGAGTCTGAAACGTCATCGCGGCTCGCAGGTCCTCCTCGAGCTCGGCGTCGGTCTCATCGGCGATTGCGTAGATCAGATCTATGCTCACGCTCCCGAAGCCGGCGTCCTGCGCGAGGGCAATCGACTCCATCGCCTCGCACGCGGTGTGTTTTCGCCCGAGCATTTCGAGGAGGCGCGTGCTGAAGCTCTGCACCCCTATCGACACCCTGGTAACCCCCGACTCTTTGGCACCCGCAAACCATTCGGGCCCGACGGTAGCCGGGTTCACTTCGGCGGTCACCTCCCCACACCCATCCAGTTTTGCGCGGAGGCCGACTTCGCGCAGGACGCTTCGGAAAAAGGAGGGGGGCACCAGCGAAGGGGTACCGCCGCCAAAATAGACGCTTCG
>DAONII010000119.1:0-5153 GCA_035405085.1 bacterium
GCCGTCGCCGCATATCTCCGGGGAAGCCCTGCCGGCCGTGGAGCATTCGCTCCATTCCCCCCACTGCCCCACGGAACACCGGCGTTCCCTCTTCCCGCCGGCGCACGCCCCCTGCCCGCATCCGATGCGCTCCACGACCCCGTTGTCGACAGCGCCGTCGCAGTCGTTGTCGATGCCGTCGCAGATCTCCCGACCGGGCTTACCCTCCGGCGCTGAACACGTCAGGCGGTTCTTCACGGCGTCACAGACGAGCGTCCCCTCCTTCCTGCATTGTCCGGGCATGCCGTTGCTGCATCTGTCCCCGATCCCCGGCGTATCGGTATCAATTTCCCCGTCGCAGTCGTCGTCGATCCTGTTTCCGCACATCTCCACGCCTGGCTCGCCCGCAACGGCGTCGCACTCGGTGGATAGCTTCGTCGCATCGCACACGATTTTTCCGGCGCGGCGGCAGGCCCCTACTCCGGAGTAGCAGGTCTGCCCCACGTCTTGAAAACCCTCGTCTATCTTTCCGTCGCAATCGTTGTCTAAGCCGTCGCCGCAGAGCTCGGGCCCCGGCTCGCCGGGCTCACACCTGGCCTGGCTGCCCGACATGCAGGTTGGAAAGCTTCGCCTGCACGCACCTACCCCGCAGGATATCTCCCCCAAGCCGTCGTCGACTGCGCCGTCGCAATCGTTGTCTTTGCCGTCGCAGACCTCCTTCAACGGAAGACCGGGCTTTGCGTCGCACTCGGAGGACAGCCCGTCGGCGCTGCAGCGACGCCTCCCCTCCTGCATGCATTCGCCCAGCCCAGCGGTGCATGCCGCGCCAACGTTGAAGCCCTCGTCGACGAGCCCGTTGCAGTTGTCGTCCCTGCCGTTGCAGCGCTCGACGGCATCCGGATGCACATTCGGATTCCTGTCGTCGCAGTCTCCGCCACAGGTGGTATAGCCGTCGCCGTCCTTGTCGAAGCCCTCGTCGATCCTTCCGTCGCAGTTGTCATCCTCACCGTTGCATACCTCGATGCGCTCGCCGGGCCGGAAGGCGGAGCGGCAGACCGGGGCGCCCCCGCTGCAGTCGACGAGGCCGCGCCTGCATATCCCCGGCTGCGCGGTCTCGCACGGCGAGTCGCAGGCGACGCATTCTCGCTTCGTCTCGTCGAAGGAGAATCCCGGCGCGCAGCGCTCGTTTCCCTGAGCGAAGGCCTCCGCTGCAAAACTCAAAAGCAGCGCCGAAAAGGCCGCGAGGATCAGCGTTTTGTGGACAGGCCTTTCTATATACCCTCCCCCTGTATCATCATCGAATTTAGCAAGAATCGTACCACGGAGGACAAGGATTACACTGTTGAGATATAAGGGTATTATATCGACGCAGGGATCCCGCATCTGTCGAAAAGAGAAAAGCCTCTGAAATGAAGGGGTTTTTGACGATTCAAGCCTTCAAACAGGCTCAGTGCCTGAAATGGCGCACCCCGGTGAAGACCATCGCCATCCCGTGGCCATCCGCGGCGGAGATGACCTCGTCGTCGCGGACGGATCCGCCCGGCTGAATCACCGCGGTCGCACCCGCCTCGGCAGCGGCATCGATACCGTCGCGGAACGGAAAAAACGCGTCCGAGGCTATTACCGATCCGGCGAGTGTCGACTGGGCCTTCATGACAGCGATCTTCGACGAATCCACGCGGCTAGTCTGGCCGCCACCCATTCCGAGGGTGCGATCCGCCGAAGCGTAGACTATCGCGTTCGACTTAAGGTGCTTCGCTATGCGCCAAGCGAAATCGAGAGCCTTCCATTCCTCCTCCGTCGGAGAGCGCCTCGTGACGACCTTCGCGGAGCGAACTTCCTCGTGGCTCGCATCCCGGTCGGAGATGAGCAGCCCCCCTGTAACCTTCCTGAAATTGTATCCCGAGGGGGAAAACGGCTCGCCAAGCCCCGGGACCTCCAAAAGCCTCAGGTTCTTCTTCTTCGCGAAGACCGCGAGCGCGTCGTCGCAGAAGCCGGGCGCCGCTATCACCTCATAGAACGTCTCGGCTATCGCGCGTGCGGTATCCCCGTCCACCCTGCGGTTGAAACCGATTATCCCGCCGAACGCGGATATCGGATCGCAGGCGAAGGCCTTTGCGTAAGCGTCTGAGAGCGACTTCTCGGAGGTGGCGGCACCGCAGGGATTAGCGTGCTTCACGATCACGGCGGCGAACTTCGCGTCCGGGAACTCCTTGACCATCTCCAGAACCGCGTCGCCGTCCATAATGTTGTTGTAGGAGAGCTCCTTGCCGGCGAGCTGCTTCGCATTTACAAGCGACGGCTCAGAGCCGGGGAAGGCGTCGCGGTAGAAAGCGGCCCTCTGGTGAGGGTTCTCGCCATAGCGCAGATCCTGCAGCTTGTCGAAAGTGAAGCCGAACGTCGAAGGCCACGCGAGCTCCTCGCGTTCGTCTGAGATCCTGCTCAGGTGGCTTGCGATCGCGCAGTCATACCTCGCGGTCGCCGCGAAGACCTTCTTCGCCAGCCTAAAGCGGGTAGCGCGCGAAAGAGTCCCGCCGTTTTCATCCATCTCGGCAATTATCGGACCGTAGTCGGCGGGGTCAGTGACCGAAGCGACGTCCTCGTGGTTTTTCGCGGCGGAGCGGATCATCGTCGGGCCGCCTATGTCGATGTTCTCTATCGCCTCCTCGAACGTGCAGCCGGGCTTCGCGATGGTCGCCTCGAAGGGATACAGGTTGACCACGACCATATCTATCGGGCCTATGCCGTTCGCCTTCATCTCGGAAACGTGCTTCGGATCCGAGCGCTTGCCGAGCAAACCGCCGTGAACCTTCGGATGCAGCGTCTTCAGGCGGCCGTCGAGTATCTCCGGGGAACCGGTGTATTCGGCGACGTCAACCACGGGTATCTCCGCCTTGCGAAAGGCCGCGGCCGTACCGCCGGTCGACAGGATCTCCACCCCCCTCTCGTGAAGCGCCTTCGCAAACTCCACCACGCCGGTCTTGTCGGAAACGCTTATCAACACCCGCCTTATCTTTGACATCTTCCCTCCGATGAAATTCGCGGTTATTCGCAAATTGGGAGCCTACTTCCCGACCAGGCTCTTTGCAGCGCCCCCGGCAAGTATCGATTTTATATCGTCGTCCACGAGCCTGAAGCCGGCGCCGGCAAAGCCGGAGCGCTCACCCTGCTTGGATATAAAGTCGTCGACGCCTCCGACGAGGTAAAAATTCCTCGTGACGTTCAGCAAACCCATGGCCTTCAGGTGAGGCCTCTCGCCATAGCGCGTCGAGAAATCGAATGCGGAGAACTGCAGGCCCAGCGGCCCCTTCTCGTAGTCGACCCCGAAGCCGCCGGTGGATTCTATGATCCCGCCTCGAATCGTGAAATCGTAGAATTTCTTTGCAAGCTGCGCGGAAATGCGAAGCTTGTTTCTGTCGACCGTGGCGGTGTCGGTCTGTACCGTCGTCGTGGCGCCGCCCACCGTTACGTTCGACGTCTTCACCACATGGGTGGGCCTCGGGTTCGGGTCGGAGACCAGGTCGAGCAGGAAAGCCTTGTCCGGCGAGGGCCTGAGCGCGAGCGAGACGTAATTCTTGAAGTCGCGCGTGTTCGCGAGATATTCCGCGTGATAGCCTATCTCCGCCTCCATCCGCCTGAAACCGCCGACGGTCTCGTTGAGACCGTCGACCGCCTCGTTGAGCTTGTCTATGGTCTCCTCGTCATTGACGAGCTTGCCCACGGTGCCCCTGCCCTCGTCGATCTTCCGGGTTATGGAGGCGATTCGCTCCATGGACTCGTCGAGGTTCGCCTCGCCCCTGGCAACGATCTGGCGCAGCTGGTCGGTCATAGCAGCAAGATTCGCCGCTATGCGGTCTATGTTCCCTTCGTTTCTGAGGGTCACGTCCCGTATCGACCGGGTGAACTCGTCCAGGTTCTTCACGATCTGGTTGACCGGCGAAGCCTCGCCTTCCCCTACCGTCGTGCGAAGAGTCGAGGTGATCTGCTTGATATCCTCAGCTATGGAGTTGAACTGCGACACGAGGGAATTGATGTCGCCCGTTCGCATCGTATCGAATATTTCCTCGCCCGAGGAAAGCGCCGGCAGTTCGGGCGTGCCGGGTATGAGCTCCACGTAGGTCTCGCCCAGGAAGCCGCGCGTCCTCAGCACCGCCTTGCTGTCGCCGGGCAGCCTCACGCTCTTTTTCAGCGCTATCGTAACGAGGGCCTGGCGCGAACCCTGGAGTTCTATGTTCTTTATCACGCCAACCTGGACACCCGCGAGTTCGACGGGCGCCTTCAGTTTCAATCCGGTGGCGTTGTCGAATGCCGCCTTTATGGTGTAGCCGCCTCCGTGCACCGTGGTCTTGTCGGAGACGCGCAGCGTGGCCCACGCCAAAACGACGATAATCGCCGCGGCAAAGAGGCCGACCTTCATCTCAGGCGTGAGTGTCTTTACCATCTTGCTCCCTGGTCCCCTCTCGGCCTCCGGCCTTCAAAAATTCCCTGACCACGGCATTTCGGGATCTGCCGAACTCCGCCGGCGCCGCGCTCTCGATTATCCTGCCCTCGTGCACCATCGATATCTGATCGGCAACCCTGAACGCCGACTCGATGTCGTGGCTGATGACCACCGAAGTCACGTTCAGGCGTTTTTGCATGGACAGAATGAGGTTGTCAATGGCGGCCGACATTATCGGGTCCAGGCCCGTAGTCGGCTCGTCGTAGAGTATTATGGACGGCTCCAGCGCTATCGCACGCGCCAGCCCCACCCTCTTCCTCATTCCGCCGGACAGCTCGGACGGCATCTTGTGACCCATGCCGGAAAGCCCTACGAGCGAAAGTTTCTCCTCCACGATGCGCTTTATGTCGGGCCTTTCGCCGTTCCTGGCGGCCTCGACCAAGGGGAAGGCGACGTTGTCGAAAACGCTGAGCGAATCGAACAAGGCAGCGCTCTGAAAGAGCATACCGAAGCTTCTGCGAAGATCGTTCAGTCTGTGCCCGGAAAGGGCGGAGATGTCTGAGCCATTGACCAGAACCCGGCCGCTGTCGGGGCGCAAAAGCCCTATCATATGGCGCAGCAACACGGTCTTGCCGCAGCCCGACGGGCCGACGATGACGGTTATCCTGCCCGTCTGGACGGAGAGATTCACCCCGTCCAGCACCTTCTGTCCGCCGAAGGACTTGTGCAGATC